>NZ_DBMAHT010000015.1:0-31568 GCF_057866825.1 Mailhella sp. | reverse complement strand
CGCACGTGTGCGCCGTCATGGCCGAGCACGGGAGAAGACAGGCCGTGCTCGGCCATGACGGCGCACACGTGCGCAACGTGATGCTGGAGCGTGAGCTCCTCAAGGCCGCGCGAAGCGGCGACGTCGTCGGCAAGGCGGCTCGAAAGATAGTCCGGATGCAGATCGCGCACCACCACGCGCGGCTCCACTTCCAGAAGGCGCAAAAGATGTTTCAGCGTTTCCTCAAAGAACGCGAAGTTCTCCGGACGGCTCACGTCGCCGAGGTGCTGGCTCACAAAGGCTTCCCGGCCCCGGGTGAGGCAGAAGGTGTGCTTGAGCTCCGCGCCTGCGGCAAACACCGAGTCCCCGGCTTCGGCAAAGGGGCGCTCGGGCAGGCGCACGGGCTCGGGCACAAAGCCCCTTGCGCGGCGCACCATGAGCTTCGGCGCGGCGGGGCGATCGGGAGCGCTCTCTTCGGGAAACATGACGGAGTCGTCCACGCGCACGAGAATGTCCCTGTCGTGACAAAGAAAAAGATCGGCCATGGAGCCGAGACGCTCCTTTGCCTCCCGGTTGCCGAGGCACAGGGGCGCGCCGTGCGGATTGCCCGAGGTCATGACCAGCGCAGGCAGCACGTCTTCGCGGCGTCCGCCCGCCCATTCGGGATGAAAGAGCAGATAATGCAGCGGCGTGGACGGCAGCATGAGGCCGATGCTTGCCGTGTCCGGGGCAAGCAGATCGGGCAGCGCGTCGCGGCTTTCGCCCGCCGTTTTCCGGGGGCAGATGACGATGGGGCGGCGCGGCGAACAAAGAAGCTTTGCCGCGCCTTCGCCGATCACGGCCACGCGCCCTGCCGCGTCCAGATCCGCGGTCATGACGGCAAGAGCCTTGTGCGGACGCGCCTTGCGGCGGCGAAGCTCGGCCACGGCGTCGGCGTTTCGCGCGTCGCAGACCAGATGAAAGCCGCCGAGTCCGCGCACGGCGGCAATCCTGCCCTGCCTGAGCGCCTCCAGCAGAAGAAGCACGGCGGCGTTGCCCATGACGACGTGCTCCGGCAGGCCGTAGCGCTTCTTTCTCTCCTCGTGCAGAGCTTTGTGCGCGTCATCGGGCGCCGCGCCCCGGGCAAACAGCGCTCTTTCCGCCTCGCGCAGCCACGCCGGATCGCCGTCCAGCCAGAGCACGGGGCCGCACTCGGGGCAGGCGTTGGGCTGGGCGTGGAAACGCCGGTCGGCCGGATCGTGGTATTCTTCGGCGCACGGCGCGCACATGGGAAAACAGGCCATGCTGGTCACCGGCCTGTCGTAGGGAATGGATCGCGTGATGGTGTAGCGCGGCCCGCAGTTCGTGCAGTTGGTGAAGGCGTAGCCGAAGCGCCGGTTGCCCGGATCGGCCATGTCGGCAAGGCATGCGTCGCAGGGGGCGACGTCCGGGCTCACCAGCACGCGGTGCCCGCGGTGCTCGCCGTCGAGGCTTTCGTGAATGCAAAATTCGCTCTCGTTCTCCACGACTCCGGCCTCACGCCGCTCCAGAGAGGCGATGCGGGCAAGCGGCGGCACGCGCTCCGGAAAAGAGGCGAAAAGCTCCAGCGCGGCCTTCTCTCCCTGCACTTCGATGCGCACGCCCTCGGGCGTGTTGCCCACGCTTCCCGTGAGCCCGAGCCGCGACGCCTCCCGATAGATGAAGGGTCTGAACCCCACGCCCTGAACCTGGCCCGTGACCGTGTAGATGTGCCTTTCCCTCATGCGATCCTCCGGCGCGCAGTATAGCCTCCGCCGCCGTCGAAGAAAAGCGCCCCCCGCACGCAAACGGGAAAGGACTGCATTTTTCCTTGAGAAAGCGCCCGCAATGCCATAAGATGTCCGGACTGGAAGCTGCCGAGAGAGGTTTTTTCGTCCCTTCATTTCCACGGAAGCGATGAAAATGGCAGATTCCTCCGGGGAACCTTCCATGTCGAGGTTTGCTCCCACGGCGGCGGCTGTCCGGCTGTTCGTCCTCTGGCCCCGGATTTTCCGCGCACTGATGTCAAGGAACGGAACATGTCTGAATTCAAGCTGCAGGAACGCACTCTCGGCCAGATGCTGGACGAGACCGTCATGCGTTTCCCCGATCGTGAGGCCCTTGTTTATGTGGGGCACGATTACCGGCAGACCTGGAGCGAGTTTGCCGACACGGTGGACAGGCTGGGACGGGGTCTGATGGCGCTGGGCGTGCAGCCCGGCGAGAAGATTGCCCTGTGGGCCACCAACGTGCCCAACTGGGTGACCCTCATGTTTGCCGCCGCGCGCATCGGCGCGACGCTGCTTGCGGTGAACACCAACTATCGCGACAGCGAACTTGAATATCTCATCCGCCAGTCGGAATGCGAAAACTTTTTCTGCATCGACGGCTTTCTCGATTACGATTACGTGTCGGCGCTCTACCGCGTCATTCCCAACCTGAAGGATCAGCACGAAGGCGAACTGCACTGCGAAAAGTTTCCGCATCTTCGCCGCGTCATGAGCCTCAAGGACATTCCGCATCCCGGCGTGCTGCCGCTTTCCGCCATTCTGAACCGGGCCGGAGAGATTTCCGACGCCGAGTACGAAGCGCGCAAGGCGCTGGTGAAGCCCTACGACGTGGTCAACATGCAGTACACCTCGGGCACGACGGGCTTTCCCAAGGGCGTCATGCTCACCCACGTGGGCATAGGCAACAACGGCTACTGCGTGGGCGAACGCGAAGAGCTCTCCGAACAGGACCGCGTCATCATTCCGCTGCCGCTCTTCCACTGCCTCGGATGCGTGGTGGGCGTGCTTGCGTGCGTCAGTCACGGCTCCACCATGGTGATCACGGAAACCTTTTCGCCGGAACGCGTCATGGCCGCCATTCAGGACGAAAAATGCACCGGCGTGTACGGCGTGCCGTCCACCTACATTTCCATGCTGGGGCATCGGCGCTTCAGTCAGTACGATTTTTCCAGTCTGCGCTTCGGCCTCATGAGCGGCTCCGTGTGCCCCGAGCCTCTCATCCGGCAGGTGATGGACGCCATGGGACTTGCGGCCATCGTCATTCCCTACGGGCTCACCGAATGCTCTCCGGTCATCACCATGACCGGCATCACGGAAAGCGACGAGCATCGCTGCCGCTCCGTGGGCAGCGCGCTGGAAGGCGTGGAAGTGAAGCTGCGCGATCCCGTGACCCATGAAACCGTGCCCTGCAACGTACAGGGAGAAATCTGCTGCCGCGGCTACAACGTGATGAAGGGCTACTTCAACATGCCCGAGGCCACGGCGGAAACCATCGACGCTGAAGGCTGGCTGCACACCGGCGACCTCGGCGTGATGGACGAAGAAGGCTACCTGCGCATCACGGGACGCATCAAGGACATGATCGTGCGCGGCGGCGAGAACATCTATCCCAGGGAAATCGAAGAATTTCTGCTGGAAATGGATGCCGTGCGCGACGTGCAGGTGCTGGGCATACCCTCCCGGCGCTACGGCGAAGACGTGGCGGCCTTTCTCATTCCCTGCGAAGGCAAGACCGTGCGCCCCGAAGACGTGCGCGACTTCTGCCGCGGCCGCGTGGCCTGGCACAAGATTCCGCGCTACGTGGCCGTGGTGAACGACTTCCCCAAAACGGCCAACGGCAAGGTGCAGAAGTTCAAGCTGCGCGAAATGGCGGCGGAGCTGTTCCCCAATGTCAAGTAAGCCTCTCATCGTCTATCTGGCGGCGCGGGGCTTTGAACAGGATCTTCTGGATGAACTCAGGCTCCACAACGTGCGCGTGCTCGAAGTGAAGGAACGGCTGGTGCTCGCCGAAGGTCTGTTCCATTCCGCATGGGCCCAGAACATCTGGCTTGAGCCGTTCTTTCAGCCCATCACGTCCGTGGGCAACGCGGTGCACACGCTCAAGTCCATCCAGCGCAACTGGAAGCTGCACGCCGTGGATTTTCACCGTCGCGCCGCACTCATCGAGCAGCAGCTTCCGCCGGTGAAGGCGAGGCCGCTCGTCTTCGGCGAGAGCGCGCCCACCTCGCCCCTCGGTTCCTGGACGCTCTGGGATCACGACACGCTGCTCGTGTCCGCCGCGTGCAGTTCCGCGTTTCCCGACGGGGAAGTCCGCTTCGAGGAAGACAAGGTCAATCCGCCGAGCCGGGCCTACCTCAAGCTGTGGGAAACCTTCACCCTGCTGGGCGACGGCCCGAAGAACGGCGAACTCTGCCTCGATCTCGGCTCCGCTCCCGGCGGCTGGACATGGGTCATCGCCTCCCTGGGGGCAAGCGTGTTCAGCATCGACAAGTCGCCCATTGATCCGCGCGTCGCGGCCATGAAGGGCGTCGATCACTGCCTCGGCAGCGGGTTCGGACTGGAACCGCAGACCGCGGGCCATGTGGACTGGCTTTTTTCCGACATGGCCTGCTATCCCGAGCGTCTTCTCGGCACGGTGAAGGCGTGGATTGAAGCCGACGCCGCGGAGAACTTCGTATGTACGCTCAAACTTCAGGGAAGCACCGATCACGCTGTGGTGCAGGCGTTTCGGGAGATTCCGGGCTCGCAGGTCATGCATCTTTCGTGCAACAAGCACGAACTGACGTGGGTGAACCTCGGAAATATGCGGAGGCGCACCGCGTAGGGCACAAGGCTTGCGGCACTTGCGTTTAGGGCTGTTCAGAGAATGCTCCGAAAAGCGCGGCGAAGGCTTTTCCATAAAAATTTTCTTTGGTTAGCTGAGCTGAGCTTGACATACGGGGATTCTCATTCTACTGAAAAGTGACTCAGTGAAAGAGTCAAAAAATTTTTGGGAGAGTGAAACCATGACGAAAGCTGAACTGGTCGAGAAGATCTACGCCAAAAGCGGACTTGAGACGAAAGTAAAATCGGAAGCAGCTCTGGACGCTGTGATTTCTGCCATCTCTGAGTGTCTTGCTTCTGGCGATTCCATCACCCTGATGGGCTTTGGCAGCTTCAAGGTTGTCAAGCGTGCACCTCGTACCGGCCGTAACCCTCGCACCAACGAGAAGATTGAAATCCCCGCCTGCTCCGTTGTGAAGTTCCTTCCCGGCAAGGCTCTTAAGGATGCTATCAAGTAACAGCGCTTCGAGCGTCTGTGGAATAGGCCGTCCGCGTTTGCGGGCGGTCTGTTTTTTTAATCACGCCGGATGCCCCGAGCCGGGCCGCCCTCCCCACTTCGGCAGCGTCGCCCGCTCCCCGGCGCCACCGCGCTCATCTTGCCGAGGGCGCGGCCTCTCCGCCCCGGCCCGCAACGCCCGGCAAAAGCCCGAAATCCCCGCCCGGACGCGGATGCGCCCGACGACTTTGTACCAGAGAAGGCGAAGAACAGTACGCGGTTGTATCGCCCTTTCCAGCCGCATTCCGGCAACAGTTTGAGATCGTTGATTTTCATAGTTTGGCACGACTTTTGCTTCATAAAAAGCAACAACGCAAGCAAAAAGGAGACGGACATGAAGATCAGATCACTGCTGCTCAGTG
This sequence comes from Mailhella sp., assembly GCF_057866825.1. Taxonomy (NCBI): domain Bacteria; kingdom Pseudomonadati; phylum Thermodesulfobacteriota; class Desulfovibrionia; order Desulfovibrionales; family Desulfovibrionaceae; genus Mailhella; species Mailhella sp. The sequence continues at coordinate 26,121 of NZ_DBMAHT010000015.1, read as the reverse complement.
CTTCCCTCGTCGTACTGATAACGGGCTCCGCCTTCGGCGCGGAGCTTCCCAAGGTCACCATTCTGGCCACCGGCGGCACCATTGCCGGTTCCGCGCCGTCGAGCACCCAGCTGACGGACTACAAGGCAGGCGACCTCACGGCACAGCAGCTCATCGACGCCGTGCCCTCCATCTCCACCATAGCCAAGGTGTCGGCCGAACAGATCGCCAACACCGGAAGCGGCAATCTTACCTTTGAGGACTGGCTCAAGCTCGCCAAGCGGGCGAATGAACTTCTCGCCACCGACGAGTGCGACGGCATCGTGGTCACGCACGGCACGGACACGCTGGAGGAAACGGCGTACTTTCTGAATCTGGTGGTCAAGAGCGACAAGCCCGTGGTGATCGTGGGCGCCATGCGTCCGGCCACGGCCATCAGCGCCGACGGTCCGCTGAATCTGCTCAACGCCGTGGGCGTGGCCGGTTCCGAAGAAGCCAGAGGCAAGGGCGTGCTCGTGGTCATGAACGGACAGATCAACGCCGCCCGCGAAGTGACGAAGACCAACACCCTCGCCGTGGAAACCTTCAAGACTCCCGACTTCGGCATGCTCGGCTATGTGATCGACTACAAGCCCGTGTTTTATCGCGCTCCCGTGCGCAAGCATACCAGGGACACGGAATTCGACGTTTCCAAGCTGACGACGCTGCCCCGCGTGGACATTGCCTATCAGACGCTCGGCGGCGACGTGAACATGCACAAGGCGTCCGTTTCTTCCGGCGCAGAGGGGCTTATTGAAGCCGGTTCCGGCTGCGGCAGCCTTTCCAACGTTTCCCGGGCCGTTCTGACCGAAGCCTCCAAGAAGGGTCTCATCGTCGTGCGCAGTTCCCGTACCGGCTCCGGCATGGTCACTCCGAGCAGCAAGGACGCGGAGCCCGGCTTCCTCACGGCCGACAATCTGAATCCGCAGAAGGCCCGCGTGCTGCTCACTCTGGCCCTGACCGTGACCAAAGACCGCAACGAAATTCAGCGCATGTTCGCCACATATTGACGGCAGAGCGCGGGGCCTGACCCCGCAGGACTAGGGGGTCTCTGTACGCCATGCGCGTAAGCGGGCCCGCAAGGGCCCGCTCATGCGCCCTCCCGGTCGAGGCCGAACGCGCAAAACATTTCCCTCCATCGCCTTATCGATGGAACAACGCAGCACAGGAGGATACAGAAGCACAGATACGGAACAGGAAAGCTCTTTGGTTGAAGTAGTAGAGGAACAGACGAGAAGCGCCGGAAAACGCCCGAGAATGCGTTTTCCGGCGCTTCCGCGCGCAAACCTGCGCAAAGGTCAGCGGCCTATTTTTTTCTTCATGTCGGCCACGGAGAGATGCTCCAGCTTGTGAATGCGCACAAGGTAGAGCACGGCGGCCACGCTGAGGCCCACAATGAGCGCCACCCAGAAGCCGAGCACGCCCAGAGGCTGCGGAGTGAGCAGATCGGTCATGCACAGCGTCCAGCCGAGGGGCAGGCTGACTATCCAGTACGCCACGAAGGAGATGCAGAAAATGGCCTTGGTGTCGTTCCAGCCGCGCAGCGAACAGAGGGTGTTGGTCTGCACGCCGTCCGGGAACTGGTAGAACACTTCACAGATCAAAAGCAGACTGGCCATCTGAATGACGGCCTGATCTTCGGTGTACAGGGCCGCCACGGGATAGCGCACGAGGTAAATGAGCGCGGCCAGCACGCAGGCCATGGCAAGCGTGATGGCGAGCGCGGTGAGTCTGGCCCGTCTGGCGGCCTCGATGTCGCCCGCGCCGAGCAGCGTGCCCACGCGGATGGTGGACGCCGCACCGATGGAGAACGGACACATCCACACGAAGGCGCTCACGTTGATGGCAATCTGATGCCCGGACACGGTGGTGACGCCGAGCGGGGAGACGATGAGCGCAATGAGGGCGAAGGCGGCCGTTTCGTTGAGCATGGCAAAGGCGCTCGGCAGCCCTATGCGCGCCATGCGCCTGAGAATGGCGGACGAGGGCTTTTCCAGGGCAAGGGCGGGCCTGTCGGTATGGACGACGAAGAAGGTCATGGACGCGGCCATGAACCAGAACAGAATGGCCGTGGCCACGCCGCAGCCTGCGGCTCCCATGGCGGGGAGACCGAACTTGCCGAACACGAAGATGATGTTGAGCGGCACGTTGAGCGCAAGCCCCACGAAACCGGCCACCATGGCGGGACGCGTTCTGCCGTGGCCTTCCAGAAAGCAGCGCTGCACCACGAAGAACATGAGCGCGGGCACGCCCCAGAGCACGGCGAAGAGGTATTCCGACGTTTTCTGTGCAAGATGCGCGTCCATGGTTCCCCATTGGACGATGGTGCGGCTGATGACAAGGAACACGGCCATGAGCAGCACGGAAATGCCTGCGGCAAGCCACAGGCCCTGACGCAGAAAATGCCTGCTCTTGATTCTGTTGCCCGCGCCGAGCGCCTGCGCCACGAGCGGCGTGATGGCCATGAGAAGGCCCTGCCCGAACATGGTGCCGGGAATCCAGAACGACGTGGCCACGGCGACGGCCGCCATATCGACGGTGCCGGCGCGCCCGGCAACCACGGTGTCCACAAAGGACATGGCAATCTGCGCTATCTGCCCGAGAAAGACGGGAACGGCGAGAAAGACCAGGTTGCGGGCTTCCTGTTTGCTGAAATGCCTGAACATGATGGCTCCTCCCGGTGGGAGAGGAGGTCTTGCGGGGAAGAGAAGCCGGACGGGCTTCCCTGTTTCGAACCTCATCCCTTTTTCAGGTTACGGTTTGAAAGGCGGCGCTGCCGGCTGCGGCACGAAGGCGCAGCAGGGACGCCGAAAACGCGGAGCACTGCTCCGAACAAAAAAACGGCCGAAGATTCGGCAGAAGCGGCGACCTGCGAAGACAAGGCAGGCTTGCCGGAAAATCTTGCGCCGACGCACGTCGGCAAACAAAGTGCGGACAGCTCGGCGGAAGCCGCCCTCACGAAAGACGACTCTCAGGGCCGCCCTTTCGCGGGAGCGTTCTGAACGTTGCACGATGCTGCGCGCTCCCGCCCGTCTCCTGCCCTGAAAGCCGAAGCGCTCTCCGGCAGAAGCTGCGGCAAGCAAAGCATCTCGTCGGAGCGCTGCCGCTTTTTCTGAAGGCCGCGTCGCGCGAAGCGTTCGCCGGGAACGCATCGTCGTTTTTCCGTCTGCGCCGTGCAGGACCGCGACCTTTCGCCGGTTTGCGAACAACGAGCCCGGAAACGCCGTCAGCCGCGAGTTTGCAACGGCGTGCAGCGCGTTGTCCAATGCCGCGTCGAAACATGGGACAATCCGCCCTGACGTCGGCACACAGACTCGAACATTCTGACGCGCCTCGTTCCGGCACAGGGCTCTCCGACGCAGACCGTTCCGGCGTTGGCCGCTCCGAGGCTTTCTCCTCCCCGGCACAAAATCCGCGCCGAACGCCGTTCCCCTGCGCGTCCGCAGCCCACTCGCGCCCTGCGCCTTACGGCCTTGCCGTGCAACGGGGGCCTTGGGCTCCGGCAGAAACAGGCTTGCCGCGTCTTTGCCGACAGGGCTGTTCTGCGCGACTCGCGAAACGTCTTTCTGCGCCGATCAGGGCAACTCCCTCACCTCGTGCAGAGGCGTTCCGACCGACCGACGGGGAAAGAAAAGCGCCGGGACTCTCTCAGCCTCACGAAGAGGTGGCCGGAAGGCCGAAGCCGGTGGACAACACGCGGGGATTCCCGCCCTTCGCGCCGAAGCTGCGCAGCGTCGGCGCTTCCGCCGTGCCTCGGACCCTCTTCCTCGGCTCGCACTCACAAAACGCACGGCGCGTCCGCCGAGAGTTCCACAAGCACTTCCGAAGGCCCCTTCCAGAGGCTCGCGCCCGCACGGCCCGGCAACACCTTCACGCCGCGCCGTCACTGGGGCACAACGGCTCCCGCTCCGCGCATCGTCAAAAAATATTCCTGCGTTTAAACTCGAAAACCCGTCGGCCGCCGAAGCGGGAGACGGGAACGAGTCCACGAAGGAAATACCTTACTTGCCCAGCTTCTTGAGAAGGGTGCGCACGGTGTCGGACAGTTCGGCGCCCTTGCCGACCCAGGCCTGAAGCTTTTCGTTGTCGATGCTCAGGGTGCCGGGGTTGGTGTTGGGGTTGTAGTAGCCCAGAAATTCCAGCGGGCGACCGTCACGGCGGCTGTCGCTGTTGATGGCCACGATGCGGTAGAAGGGACGCTTCTTGGAACCAGAGCGGGTCATTCTCACTTTAACGGACATATCTCACTCCTGATAGGGATAGGCAGCGGGGCTACCTTTTTTTGTTTTTACGTTTCTGCTTGTCGCGTTTCTTCTTGGTAGCGGACTTTCCGCTGCCAGGGATTCCGGGCACTCCGCCGGGCAGTCCCGGCATTCCGCCCATTCCCGGCAGACCGCCCATGCCGGGCAGACCACCCAAGCCCGGCATGCCGCCCATGCCTCCCAGCCTGTTCATCATGCCCTGGGAAATTCGGGGCGCGTGACGGTTGGGCTGCATCATGGACTGCATCATTTTCTTCATCTGTTCGAACTGGCGCAGAAGCGTGTTCACGTCCTGCACCTGTGTGCCCGAACCCTTGGCGATGCGGGCCCTGCGGCTGCCGTTGATGATGTCGGGGTTGCGGCGCTCCTGATTCGTCATGGAGTTCAGGATGGCTTCCGTCCTGTTGAGTTCCTTTTCGTGTCCGCTCATGTCGCCGAGCTTGCTCGCGAGACCGCCGAGGCCGGGGATCAGCTTCATGATGGATTCAAGGGAGCCCAGCTTGCGCATGTGACGCATCTGAGTGCGGAAGTCTTCAAGGTCGAACTTGGCCTTCTGCATCTTCTTGGCGAGGGCTTCGGCCTCTTCGGCCTTCATTTCGCTCTGCGCCTTTTCCAGCAGGGTGAGCACGTCGCCCATGCCGAGGATGCGGCCCGCAACACGGTCGGGATGGAACACTTCCATTTCGGAAAGCTTTTCGCCCATACCGACAAATTTTACCGGCGCGCCCGTGACCGACTTGATGGAGAGCGCCGCGCCGCCGCGGGCGTCGCCGTCCATCTTGGTGAGGACCACGCCCGTGATGCCGAGATGTTCATTGAACGATTCGGCGACGGTCACGGCGTCCTGACCGGTCATGGCGTCCGCCACGAACAGGATTTCCTGAGGATGCACCGCGCCCTTGATGGACACAAGTTCCTGCATGAGCGGCTCGTCCACGTGGAGACGGCCCGCGGTGTCGAGAATGACCACGGTGCACTGCTTCGCCTTCGCGTCCTCCACGGCCGCACGGGCGATGTCCACGGGATTCATGTCCGGCGTGGACTCGAAGCAGGGAATGTCGAGCTGCTTGGCCAGCGTGCGGAGCTGATCGATGGCGGCGGGACGGTACACGTCGGCGGGCACGAGGTAGGGGCGCATCTTCTGCTTGCGCAGAAGAAGGGCCAGCTTGCCCGAAGAGGTGGTTTTACCGGAGCCCTGAAGGCCCACCATGAGAATGACCGCGGGCTGCGCGCCCTGCAGCTTGAGTTCGGTGTCGTCGCCGCCGAGCAGCTTGACCAGTTCGTCGTGAACGACCTGGATGACCTGCTGCGCGGGCGTCACGCCCTTCATGACCTGCACGCCGAGCGCGGCCTCGCGCACGCGATCCACGAATTCCTTGACGATCTTGAAGTTGACGTCGGCTTCAAGAAGCGCGAGTCGGACTTCACGCAGAGCGTCCTGGATATTGGATTCCGTGAGCTGAGCGCGGCCGCTGAGATTGCGGAACACGCCGGAGAGTCGGTCTGTCAGGCTTTCAAACATCGTTTTTCCTGTTCTTATGACTTGGAACTAAGAACCGTTACGCAACTTTTTCCTGCAAGTCAAGTCAAACATGTTCCGCGCGCGGAAGATACGCTTTGCGCGCTCCTGCCGGGCGTCTTGCCTCTTGCCCTCCCCGGCCGCGGCGGGTATTCTTGTCTCCCCCTCGGGAAACAGAAATTCAGGAGATGTCATGTCTGTCATCATGGGAACCGCCGGTCATATCGACCACGGAAAGACGTCGCTCATCAGGGCGCTTACGGGAATAGACTGCGACCGTCTCGGCGAGGAAAAGCGCCGCGGCATCACCATTGAACTGGGTTTTGCCTACGCCGATCTTCCCGGCGGAGAACGCATGGGCATTGTGGACATGCCCGGTCACGAACGCTTCGTGCGCACCATGGTGGCCGGAGCCTCCGGCATCGACTTCGTGCTGCTGGTCATTTCCGCCGACGAGGGCGTCATGCCGCAGACCCGCGAGCATCTGGAAATATGCACGCTGCTCGGCGTGCGTCACGGCATCGTGGCCCTCACCAAGATAGACATGGTGGACGAGGAAATGCGGGAACTCGCCATGGAGGACATCCGCGACTTTCTCAAGGGCACCTTCCTCGAAGGCGCGCCCATCTTCCCCGTCTCTTCCGTGACCGGCGAAGGCCTCGACGCGCTGCGCGCCGCCATCGTGGAGGAAAGCCGCCGTCAGCCCCGCCGCCGCTCCGACCTGTTCCGTCTGCCCGTGGACCGCGTGTTCTCGCTCAAGGGGCACGGCACCGTGGTCACCGGCACGCTGGTTTCCGGCTCCGCCGCCTGCGGCGACGAAGTGGAACTTCTGCCCAGCGGCCGCCGTTCGCACATCCGCAGCATTCAGAGCCACGGGCAGGGGCAGGAAACGGCCGAGGCCGGGCACCGCATTTCCCTGAATCTGCACGGCCTCTCCGTGGAGGAGGTCAACCGCGGCGACGTGGTGACACACGTCGGCACCATGAAGAACTCCAAACGCTGGATCGTGGAGCTGACCTGTCTCAAGTCCTCGCCCCGCGGACTGCGCCATCGCGGCGAAATTCATTTCCATCACAGCGCCCGCGAGCTTGCCGCCCGCCTCTACTTCTACGATCGCGACCGCCTGGAACCGGGCGACACCGCGCTGGTCGAAGTGCATTTTTCCGAACCCGTGGCCGGCATATTCGGCGACCGCTGCATCGTGCGCGCCTTTTCTCCGCTGCGCACCGTGGCCGGCGGCTCCATCCTCTATCCTCTGGATACCGCGCCGCGCCGCAGTCACATCGACGCCGCCATGCAGGAGAGGCTTCTCTCGCTGCCCGACGCCGACGAGCAGACGCGCATCGGCGTGCAGCTGGAGCTTGCCGGACGCTTCGGCGCAACGCTTGCGGATCTTTCCATTCTGACCGACCTCAGCAGAAAGTCGCTGGAAAAGCATCTGCAGGCCATGTCCGGCAAGGGCAGCGCCCTGTGCTGGGACAAGGACGCGAAGTGCTGGATTTCCTCGCTGTGGCTGGACAGGCTTCTGGATCGCGCGCTCGCCGCCACGCGGGCCTTCCACGAGAAGAATCCGCTGGAGCACGGCATGGCCAAGGGCGTCATTCTCGCAGGCATGGGCGCGGGAGTTCCGCCCAAGCTCGCGCACTTTGCGCTTGAGCGGCTCATCCGTTCCGGACGCCTCGCGGCTGAAGGCGAGCTGCTCAGACTGCCGGAACACAAGGTTTCGCTGGCCGACGATCAGCAGGCGCTCAAGGAAACCCTGCTCAAGGCGCATCTCGACTCGCCGCTCATGCCGCCCAACCACACGGAACTCTTCGCCGAACTCGGCATCACCGCGCGCCAGGCGCAGCCCATATTCAAGATTCTGGTCTCGGAAGGCGCGCTGGTGAAGATTAAGGAAGATCTCTACTACCTTTCCTCCGTGATGGACGATCTGCGGGAAAAGGTGAAACAGTTCCTGCTGGAACACGGCGAAATCACGCCCGGCGATTTTCGTGACATTTCGGGCATTTCGCGCAAGAACGGCATAGCGCTGCTCGAACACTTCGACAAGGAGCAGCTCACCATGCGCGTGGGCGACAAGCGCGTGCTGCGCGGCAGGAGCGCCTAGCATGGCCTGTGTGGTGGCTCTGGACTTTGAAACGTCCGACAAGTACGCCGACAGCGCCTGTGCTCTGGGCATGTCGCGCATCGAGGGCGGCCGGGTGACGGACAACTGGTACAGCCTCATCCGCCCGCCGCGCTCCACGGTGTACTTCACCGAAATTCACGGGCTCACCTGGGACATGCTCAAGAATCAGCGCACCTTTCCCGAACTGTGGCCGGAAATCTCCGCCTTCCTGCGGGACGCGCGTCTGCTGGTGGCGCACAACGCCACCTTCGACAGACGCGTGCTTTTCGGCTGCTGCCGGTCATTCGGCCTGGATGCGCCGAACATTCCCTTCGCCTGCACGGTGAAGGGCTCGCGGCGGGGCCTGCATCTTCCGCATCATCGTCTGAACGACGTGTGCGCCTATCTCGGCCTGGAACTGGATCATCACAACGCGGCTTCCGACGCCATGGCCGCGGCGAACATCTATCTGCATCTGCGCTCGCTCGGCATGACGGACGAGGAGATGATGCTGAAAGGATAAATACCGGCTTCGCGTCTTGTCCGCGGAGGCCTGTCGGGATATACTGACGCCAGCAAATCTGTTGTGAGGTTGTCATGATTATCGAATGTCCTTCCTGCCGCTTCAGGCGCGACGTGCCCACGGCCTCCATCCGGCCCGGAAAGAAATACAAGGTGACCTGCCCGCGCTGTTCCACCGTGTTCCATTTTTCTCTGCCTGAAGAGGAAACGCCCGCTCCGGACGAGCCGCAAAAGGCGGCCGCGCCGCAGCCTTCCGAAGCCGCCGCCGCAGAACAGAAGCCCGCGGTGCCCCACCTTTCCACGGAGCAGGAAGGCGACGACCCGCTTCCTCCCGGAGCGCAGATTCCTCAGTTCAACCGCGAGGAGCCCGCGCCTGAAAAGAAGGAAGAGGAAAAGCCCGAGGAAAAGACCCCCGAGCCGCACAGGAAAGCCGGACTGTGGGAGCGCTGGCAGAGCATGCGCGAACACGTGCGCCAGTACGACGAAGGACAGGAGGAATCCGCCTCCCGTAACGACGGCCGCCCCGACGGCGCGCCCTGGGAAAGCCCGGAATACTACGGCTTCTGGGGCAGCTTTTCCCGCACGCTGCTCGGCGTTCTCTTTCACGCGCCGGACTTCTTCCGGCACGTGCGCTGCAACTTTTCGGTGATCCGGCCCATCCTCTTCTACGTGCTGCTGAGCCTTTTCCAGATGCTCGCATCGCGCCTGTGGTCCATGAAGGCCCTGCGGGAACTCACCGCCACGGCCACGGATCCGCAGACCCTGGCCATGGCCGAAACGCTCATGAAAAGCATGAACCTGCCGCTCATGCTGCTCGTGACGCCGTTCTTCTCCATTTTTCAGGCGGTGATTCTGGCCGGCCTCTATCATCTGATGATACGCATGGTGCAGCCGGACAAGGCGGACTTCTCCACCACCCTGCGCGTGGTGTGCTACAGCGCCGCGCCGCTCGTGCTGTGCATCGTGCCCATGGTGGGCAGCCTCATTGCGTCCATCTGGTTCGTGGCCGCGGCCTTCATCGGCTGCAAGTTCGCCCTGAATCTTTCCTGGATGCGCACGCTGCTTGCACTGCTGCCCCTGTACATTCTGGAATTCGCCCTGGTCTCGCAGATTCCCGCCTTCATGGCGGGCGCGGCCTGATCCTCGATTTCTGAACCTTTCCCGACGACGTCGGGCATCAGGGGTTCCGCCGTTTTCGGTGGAACCCCTTTTTTGCGGCCGAATTTCCGCAGAGCGCGCGCCAGTCTTTGCCGAAACCGCCCCCTCCGCCTTCCCCGGTGAACTTCCCCACATCCCCGATCACCTCGGCAAAAGCGCCGGATGCGCCCCTTCTTGACTATATGAAGATAAACGGATATATTACATTGATAAAACTTGATATTTGTTATATTTCAGAAGGTTATGAAAGCTCTCCGGTATCTCAAAGCCCTTTCGGATGAAACCCGCCTGCGTCTGGCGCTGGTTCTTTTCCACTACGAGCTGTCCGTGAACGAGCTGGTGTCGCTTCTCAACATGGGGCAGTCGCGCATTTCGCGACACCTCAAGATTCTCACGGAAGCGGGCCTGCTCCAGTCGCGTCGCGACGGCCTGTGGGTCTTTTACTCCGCCGAGCCGGAGGGACCGGGGCACGATTTTCTGAGCAGCGTTGTTGCCTTTGCGCAGGACGACGAGGCCTGCCGCGCCGATCTCGACATGGCTTCGCACATCATTGAGGAACGCACCCTGAAAACAAGACAGTTCTTCAACGAAATCGCCGACGACTGGGACGAAATGAACCGCGAGATTCTCGGCGACTTTTCCCTGCCGGACGTGATTCTGCGCGCCGTGCCGGAGAACTGCGGCGTGGCCGCCGACCTCGGCTGCGGCACGGGCGAGGTGCTGGAGCATCTGCGCGGAAGCTGCCGGGAACTCATCGGCGTGGACGATTCCCCGCGCATGCTGGAGCTGGCCCGCCGCCGCTTCGGCGACAACATGAACGGCATTTCCCTGCGCATCGGCGAGCTCGACTATCTGCCGCTGCGCGACGGAGAAGCGGATTTCATCTGTATCAATCTTGTGCTGCATCATCTTTCCCGTCCGTCCACCTCGCTGGGAGAAATCGCCCGGGTGCTGCATCCCGGCGGGCTCGTGCTGGTCACCGATTTCGATCAGCACACGCAGGAGTCCATGCGCACCATGTACGGCGACCGCTGGCTCGGCTTCTCTCTCGACGAACTCTCTTCCGCGCTGACCAGAACGGGGCTCTCCATTGTGGACTACCGCCGTCAGCCGGTGAAAAAAAATCTGGCGCTTCATCTCATTCTGGCCCGCAAGCCTGCGGCGTCCTCCGCCGCGCTGTAATCTTTTCTAACCCTTCCACGGAGCAATCATGTCCGCCAAGAATCTCGATCTGTCTCTGGACTACAAAATCGCCGACATCAACCTTGCCGACTTCGGCAAGAAGGAAATCCAGCTCTCCGAGCGCGAAATGCCCGGCCTCATGGAGCTCATCCGCCGATACGGCGACAAAAAGCCCCTCAAGGGCCTGAAAATCAGCGGCTCGCTGCACATGACCATTCAGACGGCCATGCTCATCCGCACGCTCTATGAGCTCGGCGCGGACATCCGCTGGGCTTCCTGCAACATCTTCTCCACCCAGGATCACGCCGCCGCGGCCATCGCCGAACAGGGCATGGCCAAGGTGTTCGCCTGGAAGGGCGAATCTCTGGAAGACTACTGGTGGTGCACCGAAATGGCCCTCACCTGGCCCGACGGCTCCGGCCCCGACCTCATCGTGGACGACGGCGGCGACGCCACTCTGCTCATCCACAAGGGCGTGGAAGCGGAAAACGATCCCTCCGTGCTGAACCGCGAGCCTTCCTGCAAGGAAGAAGGCATCATCATGGAGCGCATCGCCCTCTCCCTCACCTATGATCCCTACCGCTGGCACCGCGTGGCCGCCGCCGTCCGCGGCGTGTCCGAAGAAACCACCACCGGCGTGCATCGTCTCTATCAGATGGAAAAGGAAGGCAAGCTGCTCTTCCCCGCCATCAACGTGAACGACTCCGTCACCAAGTCCAAGTTCGACAACCTCTACGGCTGCCGCGAATCCCTGGCCGACGGCATCAAGCGCGCCACCGACGTCATGGTGGCCGGCAAGGTCGTGGTGGTCTGCGGCTTCGGCGAAGTGGGCAAGGGCTGCGCCGCCTCCATGCGCGGCTTCGGCGCCCGCGTGCTCGTCACGGAAATCGACCCCATCTGCGCCCTTCAGGCCGCCATGGAAGGCTATCAGGTGGTCACCATGGAAGACGCCCTGCCCTACGGCGACATCTACGTCACCTGCACCGGCAACTGCGACGTCATCACCGGCGAACACATGATGGGCATGAAGGATGAAGCCATCGTGTGCAACATCGGTCACTTTGACAGCGAAATTCAGATGTCCTGGCTCGAATCCAATCCCGAATGCCGCAAGATGGAAATCAAGCCGCAGGTGGACAAGTGGTTCCTGCCTTCCGGCCGTTCCATCATCGTGCTGGCCGAAGGCCGCCTCGTGAACCTCGGCTGCGCCACCGGCCACGCGAGCTTCGTGATGTCCAACTCCTTCACCAATCAGGTGCTCGCCCAGATGGATCTTGCCGCCAACAAGCACGAAGTGCGCGTCTATACCCTGCCCAAGAAGCTCGACGAAGAAGTGGCGAGACTCCACCTCGACCGCCTCGGCGTGAAGCTTTCCAAGCTCACCCAGAAGCAGGCCGACTACATCGGCGTTCCCGTGGACGGCCCCTTCAAGAACGACATGTACCGCTACTAAGCCTCGCCGCGCTTCCGCCTTCCGGGCGGAGCGCAGAGGCAGTCAAAAAAAAAACGGGCTTCCGACGAGGAGGCCCGTTTTTTTATCGTTGCTGGCGATGAAACATGCGCGGATGTTCAAAATTCCGTGTAACTTCCCCCGGTGAAGGGCATGCGCAGGGAAGGGAGCGTGCGTTCAAGCAGCACGCCGTCGCGGTGCGGCGTGTCGTAGCCGTAGGTGGCCTGAATGCCGAGGTACACGAAGTGCACGGCCCGATCCACGGCCACGGGAAGGGAATCGCCGAGCAGAAGGCTGCCCGTGAGCACGCTGGCAAAGGCGTCGCCGGTGCCGGGATAGAAGGCGTTGAGATGCGGCACCTCCACCTGCCAGAACCGACGCCCGTCAAAGGCCACGGTGGACGTGTTCGCCGCGCAGGACGCGGGCGCGCTCGTGATGACCACGCCCGAAGGCCCCATCTCCGCCAGCGCGCAGAGCTGATCGCGCAGGCCGTCGCGGCTGATGTCGGGCCGGAAGTCTTCGCCCAGAAGAAAGGCCGCTTCCGTGAGATTGGGCGTGATGACGTCGGCCCGGCGCACGAGATTGCGCATGGCCTCCACCATTTCCGGCGTCTGCGTGGGGTCGAGCGTGCCGTTGTCGCCGAGCACGGGATCCACCACGGCAAGACCACCCGGCGCGCGGAATTCCCGGATGCAGCGCTCCGCCAGCCCCGACTGATCCGGACTGCCGAGAAAGCCGGAATACACCGCGTCGAACTTGAGGCCGAGGCGCGCCCAGTGATCCATCATGGGGCCCATCTGGTCGGTCAGATCAAGGAAGGTGAAGTCGTCCACGCCCGAAGTCTGCGAAGAGAGCACGGCCGTCGGCAGCGGGCAGACCTGAATGCCCATGGTGGCCAGAATGGGAATGGCCACGGTGAGAGACGCCCGGCCGAAGCCGGAAAGATCGTGTATGGCCGCAACGCGGAGAACGGGTACTCCCTGCATGACTGCTCCTTTACCGCCGGGGCGGCAGAACTTGTGAGGGGAGTCTAAGCGCAACTACCCGTTTTGTCATCAACATTTCCCCGCCTCCGGCCGAAGACCCGCCGGGAAAGCGCGACTTTTCCCCGAAACGCGCGTTTTAATGCTTGCCCGGAAACGGCTCTCGGCTTACACATAGAGCTTGCCGCGCCCCTTTCGGGGGGAGGCTTTCGTCGCGCCCTGAACCGTCCGACTTGACGGGGAAAGAAAGGCGCGTTATACCTGCAAGTTCCAATCTCAGTAAGGAGACCGCGCGTCATGAAAAGAACGTATCAGCCCAGCAAGATCAGCAGAAAGCGTACTCACGGCTTCCGCGCCCGCATGAGCACCCCCAACGGTCGTGCCGTCATCAGCCGCCGTCGTGCCAAGGGCCGCAAGACTCTGTCCGCCTAAGCAAGCGATGCGCTTCCCGGACCTCTTCCCTCAGAAAAGTTCCGGGCAGACCATGCAAATGTTTCGGGCGCGGCGTTTCGCCACGCCCACATTTTGCGTTTAACTCTGCTCAAGCGCAGCATGGATTCCTTCCATGTCACTGACCTGGCCCAGAGAACGACGCATCACCCGCAGGGCGGAATACACCGCCTGCTACAACGGGGGAGAGCGTCTGTTCACAAAATACTTCGTTGTGTTCGCCCGTAGCTCCGGCATGTCCGGAGCCGGGCGTCTCGGGCTTGCTGTCACAAAAAAATGCGGCAACGCCGTGGCGAGGAACCGCATCAAGCGCGTTCTTCGCGCCTTCTTCCGCCTGCATCAGGATGAAATGCCCCCCATGGACATTGTCGTCACGCCCAAAAAGCATCTGCGTGCCGACAAGTTCGGTCTCGGCCTCGCGGAAGCCGAACTTCTGCCTCTGCTCGCCGAACTTTCTTCAGCGTCGGCCGCAAGCGCCGACGTTCCCATGCCCTCGGGAGATCCGGCATGACTCTCGCCCAGCGGCTTCTCATTCTGCCCATCCGGTTCTACAAGCGATGCATCTCGCCGCTGTATCCTCCCTGCTGCCGCTTCTATCCCTCCTGTTCCACCTACGCCATCCAGGCCATTGAAATTCACGGCCCCGTCAAGGGCCTCTGGCTGGCCGTAAGGCGCATCCTGCGCTGCCATCCCGGCAACCCGGGCGGCTTCGATCCTGTGCCCCCCCTCTCAAACGATCATCCCTCTGCGCCCGACGCAGACTCTCAGGAACGTCATGGATAACCGTCGCCTCATCATCTCCGTCGTCATCTGCATTGTCCTGCTTTTCGGCTGGCAGGCCTTTTCCTCCTACATGGGCTGGATTCCTGAACCCGCTCAGCCCACGGCCGAAGAACAGGCCGCTGCCCAGGCTCCGGCTCCCGCGCCCGCCGCTCCCGTGGTGCCCGTGGCCAAGTTCGTGCCTTCCGAAGGCCGCGAAGTCCGCGTGAACACCCCCCTGTACGAGGCCGTCTTCCATTCCGGCGGCGGCGTGCTCCAGTCGTTCCGGCTGAAGACCTACAAGGCCAGCATCAATCCCGACTCCCCGCTGTTCAACATGGTTTCCCCCGCCGCCGCCACGGTGGCTCCCATGGGTCTGCTCGTCAACGGTCAGCCCTCCTGGAACATGGGTCAGTGGAGCTTCGACGGTTCCGACGTCAATCTTGAAAGCGGCGACGCCACCCTCACCTTCGTGGGCGAGCTGAACGGCGTGCGCATCAGCCGCGCCATCACCTTCCATGCCGACACCTATCTCATGGATGAAAAGGTGACCCTCACCGCTTCCGAAAACGCTCCCGCCACCCGCGTTTCCTACAACCTGGGCGCCACGGACTTCAGCGGCAAGAGCACCTACGACACCATGAGCATGGCCTGGAATCTCAAGGGCTCCCTCAAGCGCGACACCGACGTGGACGACCTCACCAAGGAAGGCGTGATGAGCTCCGGCGAAATCTACTGGGCCGGCGTGATGACCAACTATTTCCTTTCCGCCGTGCTGCCCGAAATGGGACAGAACACCGTGTTCAAGGGCCGCATCACCGACGGAGGCGTCTGGCGCGCCGCCGTGGAACTGCAGGACGTGAACCTTGTTGCCGGTCAGCCTTCCGAGCTCAAGACCTCCTGGTGGATCGGCCCCAAGAGCCGCGATCTGCTCGACGCCGCCCCCAACAAGCTGAAGTCCTCCATCGACATGGGCATCTTCACCTTCCTCGCCGTGCCGCTGCTCAAGCTGCTCACCATCTTTGAAGAATTCCTCGGCAACTGGGGCTTCGCCATCATTCTGCTGACCATTCTCATCAAGATCGTGTTCTGGCCTCTCTCCCGCAAGAGCTTCAAGTCCATGGAGCAGATGAAGAGACTCCAGCCCATGATGAAGCAGCTGCAGGAAAAGTACAAGAACGACAAGGAAGCCCTCAGCCGCGAAATGATGCAGCTCTACAAGACCTACGGCGTCAACCCCATGGGCGGCTGCCTTCCCATTCTCATTCAGCTGCCCGTGTTCATCGCCCTCTATCAGGCCCTGCTCAACTGCATCGAACTGCGTCACGCCTCCTTCATCACCTACCTGCCCGGCACCGACATCTTCTGGCTCGCCGACCTGTCCGTGAAGGATCCGCTCTACATCACGCCGCTCGTCATGGGCGCCACCATGTTCCTGCAGCAGTGGCTCAGCCCCGCCATGGGCGATCCGCAGCAGCGCAAGATCATGCTCATCATGCCTGTGGTGTTCACGGTCATGTTCATCAACTTCCCCTCCGGTCTGGTGCTGTACTGGCTCTGCAACAACATTCTGTCCATCATCCAGCAGTCCTGGACCCTGCACAAAACCAAGTAGCAGGGGAAAGATATGAGCGAATCCAAAGAATTTCTTGGTAAAACACTGGATGCGGCCATCGCGGAGGCATGCTCCTACTACGATGTGCCCAGAGAAAAACTGGAAATAGAAATCATTGAAGACGCAAAAACGGGCATCTTCGGCATCGTAGGCGCCCGCAAGGCAAAAATACGCGCCCGCCTGGCAACGCTCCCCGACTTCATGCAGGGATCGTCCGCCCAGGAAAAATCCGAACGCCAGGAAGGCCGCCGCCGCGGACGCAACGAACGCCGCCGCGAAAAGGCCGACGCTTCGGACGCTCAGAAAGAAGAACAAAGAGAACGCAAGGAAAAACGCCAGGACGCGGAACGGGAAAATTCGGAAGAAAAATCCGAACGCGTGCTGCCCGCCATACGCACGGCGGGCGTGCCCGCCCTGGCTCCGGCCGGCCCCGCCGCCGACACCGAAGCCGACGAGCAGGACAAGAGCGAAGACGCCGAGGACGCGCCCCGCTCCCGCCGTTCCCGCCAGAGCCGCAGCGCCCGCAAGGAATCCGCGCAGAAGGGCGAAGAGAACGACAGTCTGGAAAGCTCCCTGCCCCGCGTTCCCCTGGCCGAACTGGATCAGGAACGTCTCACGGAAGTCACCAAGAACATCGTCAGCCGCCTGGTGGCCCCCATTCTGGACCTGGATCCGGAAAACGTGGACCTCTCGGTGGAAATCGGCGAAGACCGCGTTCAGATTTCCGTGAAGAGCGAAGACACGGGTCTGCTCATCGGCCGCGACGGACAGAACCTCGCCGCCGTGCAGTACCTCGCCTCCCGCATGATTACGCGCGCCATCGGCTCGCAGGTGCGTCTGCAGGTCGATGCCGGCGACTACCACGTCCGTCAGGATTCCCGTCTGCAGGAACTCGCCCTCGCCCTCGCCGAAAAGGTGAAGGCCACCGGCAAGGTGCAGACCACCCGTCCGCTCAGCGCCTATCAGCGAAGAGTCATCCATCTGGCCCTTCAGGACGACCCCGACGTGCAGACGCGCAGTTCCGGCGAAGGGGCGCTCAAGCACGTTGTCATCCTGCGCCGCAAGGACTAACATAATGCGCCCGGCAGACAACGAGTTTGCCGGGCGCTTTCGTACCCCCCTCCCGCTCCGGTTCACGCGCTCCGGGGCGGCCACGCTCCAACGCCGCGCGCCTTTTCCCGACAGCACGCCGCATCGTTCTCCGCACGGGAAAGCACTCTTACAAAGGAGTTTCTGATGAACAAGCCAAGCATCGGCCTTGCCCCCGAAGGGGCGCCCATCATCGGCCTGCTGACGGTCCTTTCCCTCTGCTCCGCCATTCTGGACTGGTGGCCCGTCACGATTGTGGCCTTTATCCTGCTGTGGTTTTCCGTCCATTTCTTCCGCGATCCCGAACGTGTGGTGCCGCAGGATGAAAACATCGCCGTGAGTCCTGCCGACGGTCGCGTCGTCCGCATGGAATCCCGCGTGGATCCCATGAGCGGCGAAAGCAGACTGTGCATCTCCATCTTCATGAACATCTTCAGCGTACACGTGAACCGCGTTCCCGTCGGCGGAACCGTCACCGCCATACGCTATCTGCCCGGCAAGTTCTTCAACGCCGCGCTGGACAAGGCTTCCACCGACAACGAGCAGTGCCTCTGGCAGATGCGCGACGACAACGGCGACTCCTGGACCTTCGTGCAGATCGCCGGACTCATCGCCCGCCGCATCGTACCCCACGCCGAACAGGGCGATTTCTTCAAAAGAGGACAGCGTTTCGGCATGATACGTTTCGGTTCCCGCGTTGACGTCTATCTGCCCGCCGACTATACTTCTGCAGTTTCCATCGGCGAAAACGTCTTTGCCGGTCAGACTGTTCTGGCCAAGAAGTCCGCTTCCGAAGAAGAAGCGTAAGAGAGGCTCTCATGCGCGATCCCAACAAGCCCGTTCCCCGCGGCGTCTATATTCTGCCCAATCTGTTCACCACGGCCAGCCTCTTTGCCGGCTTCTTCAGCATCATTCTCGCATTCAAGGATCAGTTCGACCTCGCGGCCTGGGCCATTCTCGTGGGCGCCGCCATGGACGGACTCGACGGCAAGGTGGCTCGACTCACCGGCACGGCCAGCCAGTTCGGCATCGAATACGACTCCCTCGCCGACGACGTGACCTTCGGCGTGGCGCCCGGCCTGCTTGCCTATGCCTGGCAGCTGCACAACTTCGGCCGTCTCGGCCTCGCCGTGGCCTTCCTGTTCTGCGGCTGCGCCGCCCTGCGCCTGGCCCGCTTCAACGTGGGCGTGTCCACCACGTCCAAGCGCTTCTTCGTGGGACTGCCCAGCCCCGCCTGCGCCTGCGTCATGGCCACGTTCGTGCTGTTCATGCCCTACTATCCCGACTTCCTCATGCCCATCCTGCCCGGGCTGACGCTGATCCTCTCCGTCATTGTGCCGCTGCTCATGGTGAGCCGCGTGCGCTACTTTTCCTTCAAGGAATTCGGCTTCATCAAGGCCCATCCCTTCCAGACCATGGTCGCCACGCTCATCGTGCTCAGCATGGTGTTCTCGCTGCCGCGCCTGTTCTGCTTCCTCATTCTCATAGGCTACGTCATTTCCGGCCCGGCCTACACCTACATTCTGCGCCGCAGAGGCCGTCAGCTTGATCCCGAAGCCGCCGACGCCGCCAAGGCCGCAGCCAAGGCCGAAACGGCTTCCGAAAAGGCCGCAGAATAGCCCTTTGCATGTTTCAATGCCGAAAAGGCCGTCGCTTCCAGAGCGACGGCCTTTTCTTTTGCCGGCAAAGCGCCTGCCTGCCGGGCGAATCTCTCCCTGCCCGCGCATGCGCCGAAAGCGCACAGACGTCCGCCGTCATGCTGCCCCGCTTCCGTCGCCTCCCCGCCCGGCCAGGTCTCACGCCGACCGGATTCCGCCTGCGCGCCTTGCGCAGAAGCAGCGCTTATGTATTACGTTGTCTTACAATTCTGGCAAAGTGTTGCATCATCTTGTTGAGAGTGCGTCTTTTCCGCTATGCTGACATCTGCAACCAACCTCATGCCACAGAAGGTATCATGAACAATATTTCCCGTTGCCGTTTTCTGGCCCTGGGCTGCTGCGCGGCCGGAGCCTCCCTTTTTCCCTCCCTCGTCTCCCCGGCGCAGGCCGCAACTCTCAGCACCGCCGAGGTCAACCGTCTTTTCCAGAAGCTCGGAGCCGAAAAGAAGGCTCCCAAAGAGCTGGACGCATGGATTCATGACCCCGCCGCCCAGAAAATCGCGCCCTATCAGGCTTTCGACAACGTCTGGCAGGTGGGCATTGCCTGGGTGTCCTCCTAGGCCGTCAAAACCAGCGACGGCTGGGTGCTCATCGACACCACGCACGAACCCTTTGTGGATTTTCTCATCGAGAATCTCCGCACCGTGGGCATTGCGCAAGAAGACGTCAAACTGGTGCTCATGACGCACGGACATTTCGATCACGTGGGCGGCTACTACCGTCTGAAGCCGCTGCTGAAAAACGCCCGCTTCGTCATGACGGAACGCGGCTGGAACGAGGCCTTCCGCTACGCAAACGAAAGCAAGGGAACGCCCAAGGAATGGAAGATGCTCGAAGAGAAGGACGTCGTGGCCAAAGACGGCGATCAGCTGCGCTGCGGCGACAGCGTGTTCACCGTGCTTGAAACGCCGGGACACACCTGGGGCACGGCTTCGTACGTGTACGACGTACTCTGGGGCGGCAAGAGCTGCAAGGCCGTCACCGTGGGCGGACAGGGACTGAACGCCATTGAAGGCCCCGATCAGGTTCGCGCCTACATCAAAAGCATGGAGCGCCTCAGTGAGGATTCTCTGGGCATTGAAGTGGACCTCACGGCCCATCCCTTCTCTTCCGGGCTTGCGGATCTCATTCCCGCGCTGCGCAGCCTGAAGCCTTCCGATCCTCATCCGCTCATCAATCGCGCCGCCTACCTGAATCGCCTGAAGAAGCTCAACGAGGGAGCCGTCGCCCGGCTGAAGCAGGAACTGGCCAAGGCCGGAGCCTGAGCGCCGAAGCCGCGTTTCCCTTTCCCGACCCCCGCCGTCAGAGACGCCGCGCCCGGGGCGCAATCGCCGAAAACAGCTCAGCCTGCAAGAAAAGGGCCCCGTCCTGCAAAGCAGAACGGAGCCCTTTTTCCGCATGAACAACATGTTCTGCGCCGGACATCAGCGTAAAAATCATAAACTGACGCACTCGACGATGCCTCGACCGCGAAGACTCCCGGTTTTGCCATCGCAGTAATCTTCAAACGTCAGTCGATTCGCCGCCCCCTTCCACCAAACTCCCAGGCGCTCCCGACGGCTCCTCATGCGGTCAGAAACGCCCCTGCGACAAACGAGGCCGTCGTTCATCCCCGGCTCTTTGCGAAGACGTCCAACGTCTTGAGAGGCAGGACATCCCAAGGGAGCGCTCCCCCGCAGCGATACTCTAAAAACAGTTTTCTTCCCTTGGGGCAAGGATCATCACGCCAGAAGCTCGCTAATCATAAGCGTAACCAGCAGCTACCCGCCGTACAGGCTTCCAATCCCGACAAAGAGGACTCAGGCTTCGCCGAGAGCTCTCCACCTGAATATCCAGGACATCTGCAATAAAAAAGCCCAAACAGTTCGACATGGTTGGACGAGAGGCACACTCTTTCCAGTATTGTATTTCCTCTCCTCTCCATTGCTCAAAAGAAGGAGACATCCACAGGAAAAACGGAATTTCAACTCCGCAGTTTCTGTTCAAGCTATGACCGTAACGCCTTTCTACGTCAAAAACATCCTGTCCATGGTCGCTGAGGTAAATCAATACGGAGTTCGGCACGGTTTCCAGCTGTCTTATTATCTGCTCAAGAATAAAATCCGTATAGCGAATGGAGTTATCATACTCATTGATGATCTCCTGGGCTTCGGGAAGCGCCGACCAGAGAGACGTCATGCCCGATGAATCTTTAAAATAGGCAAATTCCTGAGGATAACGGCTTCCATATTTTACATGGCTGCCCATAATATTCAGGAATATGGCTCTCGACTGCCCCTCCGACTTCTGAAGAACGGAAGAAAGTTCCGGCAGAACAGCTTCATCAAAGAACTGAATCTTATCAGCACTGCCGTTGAGACTGACAATCTCATCCGCCAGAAACGGCAGGGAAGAACATGTCTCATCATAAGCATACTGAGACGTTATCCACCAGGTACGCATTCCTGCGGCATTGAGCATTTTCATTACCGGCAGCTTTTTGTCCGTACTCTCCAAAGGCAGCAGAAGACTCTCCGTATGCGATGCCACGGTATTCGGCGCAGCACTAATCATATCGGTAAATATGAGGAGCTGGCCTTGTCTGGCGTCCATAAACGGGGTAGTGCGACGCGGATATCCATAATATCCATGATGACTGCGTACGGCAGATTCCCCTATAACCACCACCAGTGTCACCGGTCCCTTTCTTCGAGCGACAACAGGGTACTCCTTCAGTACCTTTTGTATATTCTCCGATGTAAACGAGGCCACAGCCCTCTTTTTCTCCAGGTATTGCTCATTTGCAACATAGGTTTGATAAACAGGATTATACTTCCATGCTTTCTGAGGCGTTCTGACAGCTACGAATACCAGCGCAACAGAAAAAAACAGACAGAAACAAAGCCACGCTTTCTTCCCCTGCACAGGACGCGGAGTTCTTATTAAAGCAAAAATAAAAGGAACCGGCACAATCCAACACAATGCAACGGCAACCAATGTTTTCCACGTCACATAGGATTTGATAAATTCAACAGTTTCTATAGCATTAGTCTGATATATCGCTGCAATGCTAAGAGATGATATCGGCATAGAATATAAAACTATATGAACTGAATATACAGATGCCAAAAATGCATATATGATATAGCTTACAATAATACTTATTCTATCTAATATATTTATCATTAAAACAGGAATTAATATAATCACCATGCTTATGGAATAGCTCAAAAGAGTTTTCCATGGAAGCCATACAGGAAAATATACGAACCATATGACTGTCGGCACTATCCAAATCGAAATGATAAACATAAAAATACTTAATATATATTTATAAAACAACATGACATTATAAAAAGCAGGCATATGTCGATAATGCACAGTTTGCTCCTGATAATTTTTGGTTATATCAAATTAATATCACGCCTTATATATTTTAATGAAAATAACTACCGATAATTTTCCAGCAGAAACATGGGCTTGATGGCAACCACCTCGTCGTATTCCGTCTGGCTGACCTTCACGCCGGAATTCAGCGAACGAAGCACGGCCTTCATATCCTCATAGGCTTCGGGAATGGTTTCGGAACGGCCTTCGCGTATGGAGCGAATCATGCGCGTCAGCGTGGCGGGATGCGCATAGCGGGCAGGCAGGGGAAAATCAGGATAGTCGCGCAGGTAGGTCTCCAGATCTGCCCTGGCTTTGTCCAGCGCTGCCGCAATGGCCCGGCTGTTGTTGCGCACCGTGGGCAGCACGTGGGCGCTGGCAAAAAAGAACAGAGCGGCAAGACCAATGAGCGTCACGTACATGCCGTAATCGCCCGAACCGGTCAGCCACGTGTAGGCTCCGTAGATGGAGGCTACGAGCGCCAGACAGAAAATGGCGAGCGCCACCCACTTGTGCGCGGGATTGGTGAGCTGATCCACGCGCCTGGCCTTGCTCGCCGCGGCAAGCCGCGTGGTCAGATCGGGGCGCTTTTCAAGAAATTCCCGGGCATGACGCAGCGCATTGAGGCTTTTCTCCGCCGTGGGAGAAAGATGCTTCACATATCTGGCCTCTTCCGCGGCCCTGGCCTCGGCGAGCTTTCGGGCCGCAGCCTCGGACATGGTCTTGATGTGCGGAAAGCGATGCTGAATTTCCGCAAGCATCATATCCACATGGCTTTCGTGCTTGAACGTACACTGCACATGCTCCCCGTTGTCGTACTCCACTACAAGGTAGGGAATGGAGCCGAAGATGCCCTTGCCGGTGAAGCCGCCCTTGCTCATGGCCACGCGCTTGTAGGCGCGCTGAATGTTGGACGCGGGAATATAGAAGCGGCGCTCCATGAAAATACTGTTCAGGTACAGCGCCTTCTGCCCGACGCCGCAGGGCCCGAAGACAAGGCAGGACTTTCTGTCCTCCTTGAGATCCCTGTCGTTCAGCCCTGCGCTGCCGAGTCTGGCCGGTTTGAAATACAGCATCACAACTCCCGGAGAGATGAAGTTTGGTTCATGCGCCAGGCGCAGAACAAAGAAAAAGGGGGCCGTCTCTGCGGACGGCCCCCTCGCACTCTGAAACAGAGGGTTCTGGAGCGCCTCGGCGTTCCGTCACTGCATGTTCAAAAGAAGGCAGCAGCCTCTTTCAGACGTTTTCACGCCGCCTTTGAAAAGCGGCCGAGCGTTACGCGTGCCTGCGGGTGGCGCGCAGGAACAGGCTGAGGAACAGTGCGGCCACGACCACGCCGATCACATAGGCCACGGCGGTGGGCAGCTTCACCACAAGGCCGAGGCATTCGGGGGCCATGCAGAAGTAGGTGCTCGACACGGCGCTCATGAAGGTGGCGGGCACGGCGGTGATCCAGTAGTTCTTCTTGTTCAGGAAGAGGTACATGGAGGCGGCCCAGAGCACGATCATGGCCAGGGTCTGGTTGGTCCAGCTGAAGTAGCGCCACACGATGGTGTAGTCGAGCTGGCTGATGAGCGCACCCGCACCGAGCAGCGGCACGCAGAAGATGAGACGGTTCTTGTAGCTGGTCTGGGAGACCTTGAACCAGTCGGCCAGCACCAGACGGGCGGAACGGAACGCGGTGTCGCCGGAAGTGATGGGGCAGGCGATGACGCCGATCATGGCAAGGCCGATGCCTATGCCGCCCATGGTCTTGCTGCACACGTCGTAGATGGCGGCGGACTGACCGGCGGCAAGGCTGGCGAGCAGGCCGGTGGTCTGGCCGTTGGTGATTTCATAGATGGTGCAGCCGGCGGCGGCCCAGATGAGGGCGATGATGCCTTCGCACACCATGGCGCCGTAGAACACGAAGTGCCCCTGATGTTCACTCTTCATGCAGCGGGCCATGAGGGGCGACTGCGTGGCGTGGAAGCCGGAAATGGCGCCGCAGGCCACGGTGATGAACATGAAGGCCCAGATGGGCGTGCCCTTGGGATGCATGTTGGTGAAGTGATCCCAGAGTTCGGGAATCTGATAGGCGGGATTGATCACGATGCCGGCGCCCACGCCCACGGCCATGATGATGAGGCAGATGCCGAAGACGGGATAGATCTTGCCGATGATCTTGTCGATGGAAATGAAGGTGGCGATGAAGTAGTACACCAGCACCACGGTCAGCCAGAAGGAAGCGTTCAGCAGAATGCCGGAAGCGCCGGCTTCGCTGCACAGCTTGACGATGAGGCCGGCGGGGCCCACGGCGAACACGGTGCCGACCATGACGAGCAGCACCACGGAGAAGATGCGCATGACGGTCTTCATGGTGGGGCCGAGGTAGATGCCGGTGATTTCGGAGACCGAAGCGCCGTTGTTGCGCTCACTGGTCATGCCGGAGAAGAAGTCGTGGACGCCGCCGGCGAAAATGGTGCCGAAGGTGATCCACAGGAACACCACGGGGCCCCAGAGCGCGCCCTGCAGCGCACCGAAGATGGGTCCGAGACCGGCGATGTTCAGCAGCTGAATGAGGAACAGCTTCCACTGGGGAAGCACCACATAGTCAACGCCGTCGTTGATGACGACGGCAGGAGTTTCCCGGTCGTCCGGACCAAAGGTGTTCTCTACCATCTTGCCGTAGGTAAAGTAGCCTATGATCAGAAGAGCCAGGCACAGAAAGAAACTAACCATACAAACAACCTCTCAAGTATCGGTGCCCTCTCCGTGCATCCCTCATGCAGGGAGGCCGCCGATGATTCTAGAAGGCAAGTATTCCACTTGACAAATTTATGCAAGGCGATACATTGACCGCCCCTTGAACTTTTTGAGAAAAAAAGCTCTAATCAGGCCATATCACATATCTTTATTTAATTTGAAGACGCAATCTGAATGCAAGACGCTCTTCCGACGCCTCTTCGCATGCCGAAAACTGCATCGCTGCGTCGTTGCTGAGCCTTGAAGAAAACAGGCGTCGCCCCCGGCCAGGTACAGAAGAACGCGACGTTTCAAGTCCGCATCCTCCCGCCCCTGCGGCCGCCGGACAAGCAGGCCCCCGCCCCTTTCAAAAGCCCCTTTCTTTCGACCTCAAAAAAACCGCGTCCGCACGCAGGCAGCGCCGCATCCTGACGGCAAAAATTTCAGCATCAGCGGAAGGTCAGCCGCATCTGATACCAGGAAACGTCGCCGTGCGTGGACGACGAAAGTCCTTCGTTCTCAAAGCCGAGCGAGGCGTAATAGGGCACGAGCCTCTCCTTGCAGGTAAGCACCACGCCGAGCTTTCCCCGCTTCCGCGACTCTTCCGTCAAATGACGCACCAGCATGGCGGCATAGCCCCTTTTGCGGTACTCAGGCAGCGTATTGAGTCCGAAAATCATCTGCCAGCGGCCGTCCGGCCTGTGCAGCGAGGCGTCCGCGTACATTTCATCGCGCAGATCGGCTTCGTCCGTGGCCATGCCGTCGATGAACGACGCCAGTCGCCCATCCTCAAAAAGCAGCCAGAAACAGTCGGCATACGCCTCCAGACGCTCCCGGAATTCCTCTTCCGTGGCGGCCTCCTTTGGGGGAAAACAGCGTCTTTCCACCTCGGCCACGGCCGAAAGATCGGCCAGGGTCGCATTTCTTATGAGCATGAATCCTCCGGCATCGCCTGCGGGCGCAGTCTGTCCCCAAAAAGGGACGCGGCCCACGGCGCGGCTCCGCTACTGCGCGCAGGGAGCCTCAAAACGTTTGGCGCACGAAACGCAGGCGGACGGCGGATCCGCCGTCTGCACCGCGGCGCGGAAATCCGCATACCCGGGCTTTGCCCATATGGCAAGCGGACTCTCTTCCAGCACGTTGCCGAACACCGTGCGGTTCGGCTGAGGCTCGCGAAGCGGCACGTTGAGGTACACGCACGGCGAAACATACCCCTCGGCGTCCACGTAAAGGGTTCTGTGCGCACGTTCGCGGCA
>NZ_DBMAHT010000014.1:0-33988 GCF_057866825.1 Mailhella sp. | reverse complement strand
CGATGAGCGCCTGCACGTCCGGCCACTGGGAAGGTTCAAGACCGGTTTCCGCGCGGAAGGAATCGAGGGTGAGCAGCTTTTCCTCGCGGGAGGCGGGGTCCCACATGACCACCTCCGGCGACAGGCACTGACGCAGATCCTTGTCCATGCCGATGATGACCACGGGCCGCTCCGACCCGTATTTTGCGGCCAGGCTCGCGATGCAGTCGTCGGCCTCGCAGCCGTCGGACACCAGCACCTTCATGCCGAGAGCCCGCACCAGATTCTGCAAAGGCTCTATCTGCATGACGAGCCCTTCCGGCGCCGGAGGACGGTTGGCCTTGTAGGCCGGAAAGATGTCGTGCCTGAAATGCTTGCCGTGCCCGTCCATGATGAACACGAAATGCTTCGGCCGCTCCTCGCGCAGCAGCTTGAGCAGCACGCGCCCCACGATGTGCAGCGCGCCCGTGGGAAAGCCGTCGGAACGGGACATGCTGGAATTGGCAAAAAATCCCCGGAACAGAAAGGCGTTTCCGTCCATCACGTAGAGGGGTTCTTTGGTAAAGCCGAGGCGCTGCTTCAATGACATGGCGTGCTCCTGAAAAAAGGTCTTCCGCATCCTAGCCTGATGCGCAGGCCGCCGCAAGTGGCGCGTTTTCGTCTGAAAAACAGGGCGACTTGCGTCGCGCCGCATGCCTTTTCAGCCGTGCGGGCACCAGAGATTGCAGGGTGCAAGGCTTGTCATCGGCAGGGAATTTTTATATCGTTGACGTTCCTTTAATAAGGGGAGCAACGGACAGGAACGCCTGCCCGTCCATGTTTCGGTTTTTCCACTTTCAGCCTACCTGTCGGGGGTATGTATGACTTTCATTTCTCTGGTAATCGTCTTCGCGTGTGCGGCCTTTGCGCTGTACTACGCCTTCAAGACGGCCAAAAACATCCTCGCCGCCTCCACCGGCAATGAGGATATGCAGCGTATTGCCGGCGCCATTCAGGAAGGCGCTCAGGCGTACCTCAAGCGTCAGTACCGCACCATCGCCATCGTGGGCGTGGTTGTCGCCGTGCTGCTGCTTCTGACCATGTCCTTCCTCACCGCGCTCGGCTTCGTGCTCGGCGCCGTGCTCTCCGGCCTCGCCGGCTTCATCGGCATGAACGTGTCCGTTCGCGCCAACGTGCGCACCGCCGCCGCTGCGGAACAGGGCATGGTTCCCGCGCTGAACATTTCCTTCCAGTCCGGCGCCATCACCGGCATGCTCGTGGTCGGCCTCGGCCTGCTCGGCGTGTCCGTGTACTACGCCGTGCTCGCCATCTTCGGCGTGCCCACCGAAAACATCATGCAGGCCCTCGTGGCCCTGTCCTTCGGCGCTTCCCTCATCTCCATCTTCGCCCGTCTCGGCGGCGGCATCTTCACCAAGGGCGCCGACGTCGGCGCCGACCTCGTGGGCAAGGTGGAAGCCGGCATTCCTGAAGACGACCCCCGCAACCCCGCCGTCATCGCCGACAACGTGGGCGACAACGTCGGCGACTGCGCCGGCATGGCCGCCGACCTCTTTGAAACCTACGCCGTCACCGTGGTGGCCACCATGCTGCTCGCCTCCATCTTCTTCGACGGCGCGCTCCAGACCAAGATGATGATGTTCCCCCTGCTCATCAGCGGCGTGTGCATCATCGCTTCCGTGCTCGGCACCTTCTTCGTCAAGCTCGGCGACGACCGCAAGATCATGCGCGCTCTGTACAAGGGCCTCATCGCCACGGCCGTCATCTCCGCCGTGCTCATCGCCCTCGTCACCATGTTCGTGTTCTGGCACGAAGGCGACATGACCATTCAGGGCATCAGCTTCAACGGCTTCAGCCTGCTGCTGTGCAGCCTCACCGGCCTCGTCGTCACCGGCCTCATCGTGCTCGTCACCGAGTACTACACCTCCACCTCCTATCGCCCCGTGCGCAGCATTTCCAAGGCGTCCACCACCGGTCACGGCACCAACGTGATCCAGGGCCTCGCCGTCTCCATGGAAGCCTGCGCCGCGCCCGTCGTCATCATCTGCGCGGGCATCCTCTTCGCCTACACCCAGGCCGGTCTGTTCGGCATCTCCCTTGCCGCCACCACCATGCTCGCCCTCGCCGGCATGATCGTCGCCCTCGACGCCTACGGCCCCGTGACCGACAACGCCGGCGGCATCGCCGAAATGTCCGGTCTGCCTGAAGACATCCGCGAAACCACCGACGCCCTCGACGCCGTGGGCAACACCACCAAGGCCGTCACCAAGGGCTACGCCATCGGTTCCGCCGCTCTGGCCGCCCTCGTGCTCTTCGCTTCCTACACCGAAGACCTGAGCCGCTACTTCCCCAACCTCGACGTGACCTTCGCCCTGCAGGATCCCTACGTGCTGGTCGGCCTGTTCATCGGCGGCCTGCTCCCCTACCTGTTCGGCTCCATGGGCATGAAGGCCGTGGGCCGCGCCGGCGCCGCCGTCGTGGTTGAAGTGCGCCGTCAGTTCCACAACATTCCCGGCATCATGGAAGGCACCGGCAAGCCCGACTACAGCGCCTGCGTGGACATGCTCACCCGCTCCGCCATCAAGGAAATGATCGTTCCTTCCCTGCTGCCCGTGCTCGCTCCCGTGGTCGTATACTACGTCATCAAGGCCTGCGGCGGACAGGCTGCCGCCTTCGCCTCCCTCGGCGCCATGCTCATGGGCACCATCGTCACCGGTCTGTTCGTGGCCATCTCCATGACCTCCGGCGGCGGCGCGTGGGACAACGCCAAGAAGTACATCGAAGAAGGCAACTTCGGCGGCAAGGGCTCCGAAGCCCACAAGGCCGCCGTGACCGGCGACACCGTCGGCGACCCCTACAAGGACACCGCCGGCCCCGCCGTCAACCCCATGATCAAGATCATCAACATCGTTGCCCTGCTTCTGCTGCAGGCCCTTGCCTAAACGTTGAACGGGGGCGGATCTTCCGCCCCCGAGCGCAAAAGAGAAAGCCGCGGCCCGTCCGCGGCTTTCTCTTTTGCGCTTTCGCCTTCCAAAATAAAAAAATCCATCATTTTCCGTTGCTTCACGCCGCCTATGCGCCGGGCTGCACCCCTGCCGCCCCTTTCCGCAAAGGCGCGCTCCAAAACATCCGCCGCCTCTCTGCGGCCTGCGCTGCTGCGCCAAGCATCCAAGGAGTCCCATGAAAGCCATCGTTTCCAGCGTGTCAGGCAATACGCGCATGTATTTCTTCCTCTTTCTGCTCACCCTGGGCAGCACGATAGGCCTTCAGGGCTCATCCCTTCTCTACACCAACTACGCCGTGGAAGTCGGCGGCTTTTCCGCCGCAGACAACGGCTTCGTCGTGGCCCTGCGCGAAGTGCCGGGATTCCTCTGCTTTCTCGTGGTGCCGCTCATGCTCATCATGCGCGAACACAGGCTCTGCGTGCTCTCCGTCGTCGTCTGCGGTGTGGGCACGGCCGTCATCGGCATGTTCTCCTCCTTCTGGGGCATCGCGGGCGCGGTGTTCGTCATGTCGGCGGGCTATCACTTCTTCGAGACCATCAATCAGTCGCTCATGATCCAGTACTACGACCTCGCCAGCACCCCCCTCATCATGGGACGCATGCGCGGTCTTGCCGCGGGCGGCAGTCTCGCCGTTTCGCTGCTCGTCTTCTTCGGCTCCGGGCATCTTTCCTACGAAGCCATGTTCGCGCTCATGGGCGCGGTCGTCGTGGCCCTCGGCGCGGCGTGCCTGTTCTTCGATCCGTCCAGCCCCAGAGTCGCCCCCCAGAAAAAAGGCATGGTCTTCTGCTCGCGCTACTGGCTCTTCTACGCGCTCACCCTGCTCATGGGCGGCCGCAGGCAGATCTTCACCGTGTTCTCCCTGTTCCTGCTCGTGGAAAAGTTCGGCTTCTCCGTGCGCACGGTGGCCATACTCTACATGGTGAACTACGCGGTGAACTGGTTCTTCAATCCCCTCATCGGCCGCATCATCAACCGCATCGGCGAACGCCGCCTCCTCACCATCGAATACACCTCCGCCTTCTTCATCTTTCTCGGCTACGCCTGGACCGACAGCGCCCTCCTCGCGGGCATCATGTACGTGCTCGACAGCCTGACCTTCAACTTCGCCATCGCCGTGCGCACCTTCTTCCAGAAAATCGCCGATCCCTCCGACGTGGCCCCCAGCATGGGCCTTGCCCAGACCATCAACCACATCGCCGCCGTGCTCATTCCGCCCCTCGGCGGCTGGCTTTGGGTGACCTTCGGCTATCAGCTGCCCTTCTACTGCGGCATGGGCCTCACGGTGCTCTCCCTGCTGCTCATCCAGTTCATGGACAGGGAAATAGCCCGGGCCAGAAGCAGAGCCTGACCCGGTTTTGCAAAGCCCGCCCGAAGCGGAGCCCGCGTAGGCAAAGAACGCGCGCCGACGCGCCGTTCATAAACGCTTGAGGCTCAGGCCTCGCTGGTGTACGCTTCAGAAAGCATTCAACCGGGAGAAAACATGAGCGAAGTGGTACGTTTTGGAGTTTCGCTGGAGCGCGACCTGCTCACGGCCTTTGACCGTCACAGCGAACGCAAGGGTTTTGCCAACCGTTCAGAGGCGCTGCGTCACTGCATACGCCGCGAGCTGTCGGAAGAAATCGTTTCCGATCCCGACGCGCCCGTGGCCGGCGTGCTCACGCTGGTGTACGATCATCACGACAACGACCTGCCCGGCCGTCTCACCTCCCTGCAACATGAAGCGCACGGCCTGGTGCTCGCCACCATGCACGTGCATCTCGACGAACATCACTGTCTGGAAACCATGGCCCTGCGCGGGCCCGCCGCAGCCGTAAACGAACTGGCCGACAGGCTCCGCTCCTCGCGCGGAGTGCTGCAGAGCTCCTGCGCCCTCACCGCCATAGAAGCCGCGCCCGAACACCATGTCTTCCACGACCATGCCCATAAATAAGGATCACGCATGAGCACAATTTCGGAATCCGGCGCGCCCCTCAAGGACGTACAGAGCAGCCCCTCCAGCGTGGCGCTCGACATCGACCGCGTCGGCGTCAAGCACGTGGAACTTCCCCTGGTGGTGAAGGACAGAGACAAGGGCCGCCAGCACACCGTGGCCAGCGTCGACATGGGAGTCGATCTTCCGGCCGCCTACAAGGGCACGCACATGAGCCGCTTTGTGGAGGCCCTGGAAAACTGGCGCGAGGCCAGCGCCGAAGAGCTGGACTACACGTCCATGAAGCGCCTGCTCTCCGACGTGCTCACCCGCCTGAACGCCCACAGAGCCTACGCAAGATTCAGCTTTCCCTATTTCCGCACCCGCCGCGCGCCCGTTTCCGGGCAGGCCGCGCCCGTGCGCTATCGCTGCCGTCTCACCGGCGAACTGGAACAGGGGCAGGAAGGCCCCCGCTTTCTGCTGGAGCTCGAAGTGCCCGTGACCACCGTGTGCCCCTGCTCCAAGGCCATCAGCCGCGCCGGAGCCCACGGACAGCGCGCCCTGGTGCGCATGGGCATCCGCATGAGCCGCTTCGAGTGGCTGGAAGGCTTCATCGACATCGCCGAGGAATCCGGTTCCGCGCCCATCTACACGCTGCTGAAAAGACCCGATGAAAAATTCGTGACCGAACAGGCCTACGACAACGCCCTCTTTGTGGAAGACGTGGTGCGCAACGTGGCCACAAGACTCGAACAGCACGCCCACGTCACCTGGTTCCGCGTAGAAGTGGAAAGCGAGGAATCCATTCACGGACACAACGCCTTTGCCAGCATAGAGCGCTCCGTGAACAGGGCCTGACACACTCTTCCGCAAAGAGGCGCGGGGGAATTTTTTTGATTTTATTTTTTTAAAAAACGGACTATGCTCCCATAAAACGGCATTTCCACAACCTCTCCTCAACGAGGCGTCTCATGAGAACCTGTCACGCACACAAGTCAGCCGGCGGCGGTCTGATCCCGCCATGGCGTCGTCATGCGTCTGAAAGCGTTCTCCTTCTGCACGGCTTCTCCGTCCGGCAGCCCCGCTGAGGCTTCGTCGCCGATTTCTCATCCGGGCCCCTTCCGCCGACGGCCCGCCCCTTTCAGAAGCAGCGCCCTCTCTTCCGCCCCTTGTCCCGGTCTGCATCCGGGCTCTCCGGCAATATGCCGACACTTCCTTTTCCCCGAGTATCTACCGTGAGCGACTATCAGATCTTCATATACATCGCCATTGCCATTTATCTGCTTCTCATGCTCTACATCGGCCTCATCTGCGCCAAACGCAACAGCAACGCCCATGAATACTATCTGGGCGGCCGCAAAATGGGGCCCATCGTCACCGCCATGAGCGCGGAAGCCTCCGACATGTCCTCCTGGCTGCTCATGGGCCTGCCGGGCCTCGCCCTGTTCACCGGCATCGCCGAACCCGGATGGACCGCCATCGGTCTGGCCATCGGCACCTATCTGAACTGGCTCATCGTGGCTCGCCGCCTGCGCGTGTACAGCGAAAAGATCCACGCCATCACCATTCCCGATTTCTTCGCCCGCCGCTTCCATGACTCCAGCAGTCTGCTCGTCGGCATCTCGGCGCTCATCATCGTCATTTTCTTCATTCCCTACACCGCCGCCGGCTTCGCTTCCTGCGGCAAGCTCTTCTCCACGCTCTGCGGCCTCGACTACGTCACGGGCATGCTCATCGGCACCGTGGTCATCGCAGGCTACACCATCCTCGGCGGATTCCTGGCCGCGTCCATGACCGACCTCGTGCAGTCCATCATCATGACGCTCGCGCTCTTCATCATCGTGGCCTTCGGCATCCACATGGCCGGGGGCTGGGACGCCGTGAAGGCCGCCGCCAGCCTCGAAGGCTACATCAGCCTCTCCCACGCCACCAACGTGGTGACGCATGAAGTTTCGGAATACGGCACCCTCACCATCTTCTCCACCTTGGCCTGGGGCCTCGGCTACTTCGGCATGCCCCACATCCTGCTGCGCTTCATGGCCATCCGCGACGAAAACGAAATCGCCATCTCCCGCCGCATCGGCTCCACCTGGGTGGTCATCGCCATGGGCTGCGCCATCTTCATCGGCGTCATCGGCTATGCCATGATTCAGGCCGGAGCCCTTGCCCCCTATCAGACCGGCTCCGACGCCGAAACCATCATCATCAAGATCAGCGGCCTGCTGAGCTCCTTCGGCGTCATTCCCGCCTTCATGGCCGGTCTCGTGCTCGCCGGCATTCTGGCCAGCACCATGTCCACGGCTTCCGGCCAGCTCCTCGCCGCGGCCTCCAGCGTGTCGGAAAACCTCTTCAAGGGCGTGTTCCACATTCAGATGACCGACCGCTCCACCATGCTTTCGGCCCGCGGCACCGTGCTCCTCATTTCCATCATCGGCACCGCCATCGCCTGTGATCCGGAAAGCTCCATCTTCCAGATCGTGTCCTTCGCCTGGGCGGGTTTCGGCGCGTCCTTCGGCCCGGTCATGCTCTTCGCCCTGTTCTGGCGGCGCTGCAACCGCTGGGGCGCGCTCTCCGGCATGGCCGCCGGCGGCGTCATGGTCTTCGTGTGGAAGTACCTCGTCAAGCCTCTCGGCGGCGTGTGGGGCATCTATGAACTGCTGCCCGCCTTCCTCGTGGCCTGCGCCGTCATCGTTGTGGTAAGCCTGCTCACCGCCAAGCCCGACGACGACATGCTCAAGGACTTCGACGCCGTGAACAGCGCGAAGTAACGATCCCCGAATCCGCATCAAGGAAGGGCCGCCGGATACATCCGACGGCCCTTCCTTTCATTCTCCGGGCGAATTTTGCGGGAGCGCAACGCTCTGCCCGTCTCTTTCATTTTTCACGCCGAGATTCCCTCTCAGAGCGTTTTTCCGCCCCTGCTCTTCTCCGGTGCGGCAACAGAAAGCCGACCCCCGGGAGCAGAGGTCGGCCGTCTGAGAAGGCGGGAGAAACGCCGATGCCCGCCGTGGTGCGGAGCCGTTTGCGCCTTGCGGCGCAGCGCCTGCTCCGGGCGCTCGGGCGGAGCGAAAACGCCCCGCCCGGACAGGATTCCTTATTCAGCGGCAAACTTTTCGCGCTGAACTCTCATGGCCTCGGCCTGCTCTTCCCAGCTGGAGAAGCCGGCCTGCTGGAGGGCGTCGAACACGGTGGCGTCCCAGTCCCAGGAGGCGTAGGTCACGGGCTTGTGGAAAGTGCGGCGGAACTCGGCCAGCTTGTGACGGGCGTCGTGCTCAAACGGCGTGCTGAAGCAGGCGGAAAGTTCCTTGTGGAGGCGGCCCACCTCTTCGTCGTACCAGGCGCGGATGGCCGCAGGTTCCGTGAGTTTTGCGGCTTCCGTGTAGCCGTGCTTTTCCAGCAGCGCGCGCAGCTTGGCGGTATGCTGCCTGCCCAGCCACGCGCCGAGGCCGGACGTGGGAATGTTTTCCGCTTCCACGGCGGCGAAGTCGGCCTTGGTGCACATGTAGGTGTCGGGCACCACGGAGGCGGACACAATGCCCGCAATGGCCACCATGCCGCGCAGAATGACGCTGTTGGCCACGCCCTGACCGCAGAAGCCCACCTTCTTGCAGAACTTCTGACCGGTGAAGATGGTGGTCAGAATGGCCCAGATGACGGCCGGATCCTCTTCGTCGTAAATGTGCGAGAGTTCCGCGTTGTCGCGGTCGGTGGCGAGCACCATCTGCGTCATGTCGTTGGAACCGATGGAGAAGCCGTCGAACTCGCTGATGAACTGCCGCGCCAGAATGGCGTTGGAAGGCAGTTCGGACATGAGCAGGATCTTGAGTCCGTCTTCGCCGCTGCGCAGACCGTGAACATCGGCCAGATAGGAGCGCATGGAGCGGGCCTGTTCCAGCGTGCGCACGAAGGGCAGCATGAGCATGAGGTTCGTGCCGCCGTAGAGCGTGCGGGCGCGCTTGAAGGCCTCGATTTCCCAGTCGTGGATGTCGCGGGAAACGCCGCGGTAGCCGAGCATGGGGTTGTCTTCGTTGTGCTCGAACAGGCATCCGCCGAGCAGGTTGCGGTATTCGTTGCTCTTGAAGTCCGTGGTGCGGTACACGATGTCCTTGCCGTAGAAGGCCATGGCGAACAGGGCAAGGTTGCGGCCGAGCGTGCGGATGTAGTGATCGCGGCCGCTCACGTGGCCGTTGGTCACGATGAGCTGTTCAATCTTTTCCGGAATGCTGCGCACTTCCTCAATTTCCTTGCCGAGGCGGGTGCGGGCGGCCACGCTGCGGCGAATGGTGCCTATGCGCATGAGCACTTCCTGCACGAGAGGCTTCTTGGAGGCCGCGGCCATGGCGTCCTTCACGTCTTCCTCGGTCACGGTCGAGCCGGGTTCGTCCGCGCCCATGACCAGGCGGATGTGCGTGCGCAGATCGTCGGAGGTCTGGAGCGTTTCGCGGTTCATTTCCGCGCGCTGCATGTACTCGGCCATGAGGGCTTCGGCGCGGGGCACGCTGGAGGTGTTGGCGTAAAGCGAGGCCATGTCCATGAGCTGCACCACGTAAGGCTTGAGCTGCACTTCGGCAAAGGGCGCGGGCACCTGCCCCACGGCAATCTGCTCGGAAACGCGGCGGCTGACCTGATCTTCCAGGTCCGCGAGACGCCGTTCCACAAAGCCTTCCAGGGTGCCGTTGTCGTAGGCTTCCAGGGCGGCGGGATGCGCGCCTATGTTGCCCAGCATGAATTCCGCGCGCAGCAGACCCACTTCAAAGTCGGGCACGTCGCGCAGGCGGGAGAGGAACAGCGCCTGATTCACGTCGGCGAGCACGATGCCCACGTGCGTGCGGGTCTTGGGCAGTTTGGAAATGTCCAGTTCGCCGCCCACCTCGCACAGAGGCAGCAGACCGCGATAGACGAGGCCGCGCGTGCCGTCCACGGTGACGGGCATGCCGTCCATGGCGCGCATGGCGAGCGGATTCTGCACGCCGATGACCGCGGCAATGCCGAGCTCGCGGGAGGTGATGGCCGCATGGCTGGTGTCGCCGCCCACGTTGGCGATGATGGCGGAAGCCACGCGCATGCCGGGCACCATGTCGGGATCGGTGCGTTCGGCGGCAAGGATGTCGCCGGGATGAATGCGGTTCAGTTCCAGAGCCGAGCGCAGGAAGCGCACCGTGCCCTGACCTGCGCCGCGCGACGCGCCGTTGCCGGAAAGCAGCACTTCGCCCTTGGCCGCGGCGTCGGGCAGCACTTCCTTGCGACGCATGAAAATGGTGTGAGGATGTTCGTCGAGTTCGGCGTTCCAGCGGGTTTCGGGGCGGGCCTGAACGAACCAGAGGCGCTGCTTGTCATCAATGCAGAACTCGGTGTCCATGATGATGCCGCCGTAGGCCTTGCTGATGGCGCGCACGCCGTGCGCCACCTCGATGGGCTGATTCTCGCCGAGCGCCCACTGATTCACTTCGTCCGCGGGCACGGGCTCGATGTGCGTGCCGTCGTCGCCTTCGTTGTACACCATACGCACGGTCTTGCGGCCCATGAAGCGCAGCACCACGTCGGTGCCGTCGTCGCGCTGGAACACGTAGAACTTGTCGGGCGTGACCATGCCGCCCACGATGGATTCGCCGAGGCCGTAGCTGGAGTCGATGCTCACGAGGTCGTTGCGGGAAGTGCCGCGGCAGCCGGTGGCGGTGTCGGCGGAGAAGGCGGTGCCGGCCACTACGGGGCGGATCATGCGCATGATGCACACCGACAGCGCGGTGTTTTCAATGGCCCATTCCTTGCGGGCGTTTTCCGCAATGGAAGGATCGCCTTCCTTTTCGGCGTGCGCCACGGCGTCGAGAATGGCCTCGCGGCGATAGGTCATGGAACGCAGATTGTAGGCCGAGGCGCAGTCCCAGAGATAGGCTTCGGCCACGGCGTCCTCGCCGGTGATGTTCAGGAAGGTGTCCTGCAGACCGGCGAAGGCCTTTTTGCGGGAATCCTCGCCCGCGGCGGACGAACGCACGGCCACGGGGAATTCTCCCTCACCGGCCTCGTCGCACATGTCGCGGTAGGCGCGGCGCACGGCCTCGTCCACTTCGGCGGGCAGGGTAATGGAAAGAATGGCGGCCTGCACCAGCATGGAGCGGCGGCGGAGCTGGTCGATGTTCTCCTGCGATTCCGCAAAGCCGTGAACCACCTGATTGATGAAGTCGCGCAGGCAGGTGCTGGCGCTCTTGCCCGCTCCGCGTTCGCGGATTTCCGCAGCCGACTTGCGCACAAAGGTGCTGAAGAACGTGTGATCGGAAGCCACGGCGGGCGACGTCCAGTCCACCTCGGCCATGGCCGTGTCCACCACCTCGTACACCAGGGAGGCGTTCACGCGGCTCTCGTCGAGCACCACATGGAAGGCCGTGGCGGGAATGGCGCGGAACTGCGGCGTGCGTATGCCTTCCACGCGGCTGATGAGCGCGGTGTTGTAGTTTTTGCCGCCCACCAGCATTTCGGCGGATTCGCCCATGCGGACGATGTCCGCGCCGGTCATAATAAAACGGGAACCAGTTTCGTTCATGGTATCCATGCTCATAAAGGCCTCTTGTCGTGTTTTCGGGGAAGCGCCCCGCTGACGTTCGGGATGGTTGCCGCTACGCTTCCAGATGGGAAGCCACAAGGCGGATCAGACGTCCGAGCTGATGGGTGAAGCCGGATTCGTTGTCGTACCAGACCACGATTTTGAGCATGGTCTTGTTCATGACCGTGGTGAAGGAGGCGTCGATGGTGCCGCCGTGGGTGTCGCCCACGTAGTCGATGGAGACCAGCGGTTCGTCGCAGTAGCCGAGCGCCTCGTAGAGCCAGGTTTCGGAAGCGTACTTGAGGGCGGCGTTGACTTCCTGCGCGGTGACTTCCGTCTTGAGTTCGCAGGTGAAGTCCACCAGCGAGACATCGGGCGTGGGCACGCGCAGCGCGCCGCCGTTGAGCAGGCCCTTGAGTTCGGGAATGACCAGTCCCACGGCAGCCGCGGCGCCCGTGGTGGTGGGAATGATGGAAAGTCCCGCAGCGCGGCCGCGACGCAGATCCTTCTGCGTGCCGTCGAGCAGGCGCTGACTCATGGTGTAGGAATGGATGGTGGTCATGAGACCGTGCAGGATGCCGAATTCGTTGTGCAGCACCTTGACGGCCGGAGCCAGACAGTTGGTGGTGCAGGACGCGGCGGAAATGACGTCGTGCCTGGCCGGATCGTAGATGTCCTGATTCACGCCCATGACGATGGTGGCGTCGGCGTCGTTGCAGGGCGCGGAAATGATGACCTTCTTCGCGCCGCAGTTCATGTGCAGGGCCAGAAGATCGCGCTTTCTGAGGGTGCCCGAGGTGTCCACCACGATATCGACGCCGTAGTCGCCCCACTTCCACTCGCCCTTGTCGCAGCGGGTGATGGCGATTTCGCGGCCGTCGAGGCGCAGACCGTTTTCCGTGGATTCCACCTTGCCGGGGAAGCGGCCGTGAACGGAATCATACTTGAGCAGGTACGCCATTTCCTCGTTGCTCGCGCGGTGACCGTTGATGACGGCCACTTCGCACTGAGGGAACAGGTGCATGACACGAAGCAGATATCTGCCGATGCGCCCAAAACCGTTGATGCCAATCCTTATCATGAGGGAATCCTTTTTTTGACGGCCATGAGGCGACCTGACGCCTCCCCGACTTTCGGAGAGGCCTTGCGCGGCGGCCTTATGGAGCAACCTTACAGAAAACCCGTGACCGCAGCGCGGCAGAATCATGGCAGTTGCGTGACAGTGTGTCATGCAAAGGAGCGCTTAAAACAGAATCGACCCGGGACGGAAAGGAAAATCCCGGGTCGATTCCATCCGG
This sequence comes from Mailhella sp., assembly GCF_057866825.1. NCBI lineage: Bacteria > Pseudomonadati > Thermodesulfobacteriota > Desulfovibrionia > Desulfovibrionales > Desulfovibrionaceae > Mailhella > Mailhella sp. The sequence continues at coordinate 21,262 of NZ_DBMAHT010000014.1, read as the reverse complement.
CCTCCTGCGGGTGTGGAGCCGGCGCTGCCGCACGCTCCGTTGCCACAAGAAGCATGAGGCCCATTCTGTTCTCTGAGGTTTGGCTGTTCCCTCATGGAAAAGCATAGTAGAGAATTCGAGTGTCCGTCTTAGGGCAGTTATGTGTCAATTGTGTGACAGCCTTCTCTTTTTTATAAAAATGTGGCATTCTCCCCAAAAATGGCTGCCGACAGTCTTCATTTGCTGAATATTGGGGAAATCATGAGCGAAAGCCTCATTCTCGTCGTGGACGACGAACAGGACATACGCGATCTGCTGGTGTTCAATCTCAAACGCGAGGGCTACGCCACGCTGGAAGCGGCCGACGGCTGCACCGCGCTGGAACTGGCGCGATCCCGCAGACCCGCACTCATTCTTCTGGACGTCATGCTGCCGCGCATGGACGGCCTTGCCGTCTGCCGCGAACTCGGCAAGGACAGAAGCACGGAACACATCCCCATCATCATGCTCACGGCCCGCGGCGACGACGTGGACCGCATCGTGGGCTTTGAACTCGGCGCCGACGACTACGTGGTCAAGCCCTTCAACACGCGGGAACTCATGCTGCGCATCCGGGCCATGCTGCGCCGGCGCTCCGCGCAGGAAAACGACGATCCGCTGCTGCGCTGCGACGGCGTGTGTCTGGATCCGCAGGCCCACAAGGTCACCGTGAACGACAAACCCGTGGAACTCACGGCCATTCAGTTCTGCCTGCTGCAGGATCTCATGCAGAATCCCGGCTGCGTGCGCTCCCGCGAGGAACTTCTCAGTTCCGTGTGGGACTATCAGTTCGACGGCTACGACAGAACCGTGGACACCCACATCAAACGCCTGCGCGCCCGTCTCGGCGAAGCCGCCGACATCATCGAGACCGTGCGCGGCATCGGCTACCGCTGCAAGGGATAACGCATGAAAGCCCCGTCCATCGTTCCCAACAGGGAATCCTGCTTCACCGATCTCACGGCCGCCGACGACGCCCAGAACGACGCCTCGAAAAAACAGGAATCCTCCGCGTCGTTCGACAGCATTCTCGACAGCCTCGACGAAGGCGTGCTCATTCTGGACAAGCAGGGCGTCGTGCTCAAGGCCAATCCTTCGTTCTGTCAGCTCTTCACCACCAGCGCCGTGGGCATGCCCGCTTCCGCCGTGGTTCCCGGCTCCACCTTCCGGGAAATGCTCGACGCCTTCCTGCACGACTTTCTGCCCACGCCGCACGCCTCTCCTGCCTTCCGCATCACGCTGGAAAAGGACGTCATTCTCAGCGTGCGCATTACGCCGCTCAAAAACCGCGACAGCCTCTTCACCTGCGAAACCGCGCCCTACGCCGTGGTGGTGTTCCACAACATCAGCGATCTTGTGCGCATGAGCAGAAGACGCCGCGAATTCATGGGCGAGGTGGCGCACGAACTGCGCACCCCCCTGACGACCATCATAGGCTTTGCCGAAACCATACTCGATCTGCCGCCCCATCACACGGAAGACAGACAGAAGTTCACGAGCACCATTCTGCGCAACGCCCGTCACATGGCGCTGCTCGTGGAAGACATGCTGCGCCTCTCCAAGCTGGAAAGCGGCACCGTGCCCCTCCAGCTCACCTGCGTGCGCGCCGCCTTCGTGCTGGAAGACGCGCTCGACGCCTGCCTGCCCCATCTGGAGGCAAAAAATCTGACGACCGACATTCACATCGACCGGAGCATGAACATCCGGGCCGACGCCCACTACATCACGCAGGTGTTCCGCAATCTGCTGGAAAACGCCTGCCGCTACGCTCCGGCAGGCAGCGCCATCACCATTACGGGCGAGCCCTCGCCGTTTGAATCCATGGCCGTGTTCACGGTGTCGGATCAGGGGCCCGGCATTCCGGCCGAAGACTGCGAGCGCATTTTCGAGCGCTTCTACCGCGTGGAAAAGGAACGGGTCTCGCCCTCGTCCACCGGACTCGGCCTTGCCATCTGCAAGCACATCGTGGAAAGACACGGCGGCATGATCCGCGCCGAAAAGGGGCCCGGCGGCATGTTTCTCTTCACCGTGCCTCTGGCTCAGTAGCCCGCGCGCCCTTCCCGCGGGAAATGCCGTCCGCGGTGTTGACATCCCCCATGAAAACCCATAAAAAGAATGTCCGAAGCGCCAGCTTAGCTCAGTTGGTAGAGCAACTGATTCGTAATCAGTAGGTCTGGAGTTCAAGTCTCCAAGCTGGCTCCATAAATTTCAGGGCCTCCATGTTTCAGCATGGAGGCCCGTTTGTTTATGAAGAATACGCGCTTCATTCATTAAAAGAGCTTGTCTCCCGCAGCGTTTTCCCTTGGGAAAGGCGTCGACGCGGCCTTCCCTCAATGCTCTGCAACCACTGTTTTCGGCAAAATTAATTTCGGCCCGCAACGACGCTTTCTGGCGTGACATGAACGCCGCTGCTCAACGCTTCGCCGGTCAGCTTTTCTCCGAATCCATTCGTCCCAATAAAACATGCTGACACAGAAGCGCCAGCCCCGACATCTCATTATAAGAGTCATAACCTTTTCAATATTAAAACTCATCGTATAAACAAAAAGACTTCTCTGTAAGAATAATTCGATATAACATCGAACTACCTTACAGAGAAGCCATAAAAAGCCGGTGCGAAAATTAACGTTAAAATGACGCGCACTTCATTTGTACACCGACAAACAGATGGCTGCAGGAAAGTGCGCCGCAGTCACTCTGCAAATATGCCGCTTCCGACGAGCAGGCATGAACATCAAAACAGGTGCGTCTTGTTTCAGCTCCGCATGATCGAAGACGTCGAAAATTACCGTCAATCTCCCACGCAGTCAGCAAGATGCATCACGTCGATCAAGACTTCATAGCGACACAACAATGATGCATCCGTCCCCGCTGACGGACACGCCCTGCCTTCCAGGTCGGACTTTCGCCGGACGGCGCAAACGTCGTCAGGCATTGTTCTGAGAAGGAGCGGCATCCTTCTTGTCGTCAGGCAGGAGAGCGGCCTCCCACATTTCCTGATAATACATGCAGGTGCCGGGATTCCAGGCCGTAGCCGTGGCGTGATCGTAACTTTCCGTAATGGGCCAGTCCGTATGAGGACGCAGCGCTTCTTCAAAGGAAGGCGCTTCCACTATGCCGTCATATTCCAGATTGAGCGTATAGTTCGGGCCCTTAAGATAACGCAGATGATAGCGAGGCATAACTCACTCCAAACAAGTGCCGGAAAGAGAACAGATCTCTTTCCGGCACAAGAATCATTCGTTCAGTAAACGGCTTAGTGCGTCGTCATCACGAACTTGCTGATGAGGAACAGCACGACCAGCAGGGTGACGCCGAGGCCCCAGCTCCAGTGAATGAGCTTGAGTTCGGTTTCATCCAGAGGCTCATACTCCATATTCTTTATTTCTTCATGGAGTTTAACTTCTTTATCTTCCATTTTATGCTCCTTTATAAGAATAGACTAGGCACCGACGATGGGCGGGGTCATGCCATGGAAGAAAGCATAGGAGATGAACAGACCGACCCAGATGATGAAGCCAAAGAGGCACACGATGTACACAATGGCAAGGCGGCCGATGCCTTCTTCCTTCAGCTTGCGGAAGTTGGAAACCATGCCGATGCTGAAGAAGGTGAGCAGGAAGAAGATGGTGCGGAAGCCGTTGATGGCACCGGACATGGCACCGCCCAGCTTGTGCATTTCAGAAGAAGAGAGGCACATGATGAGCAGGATCAGGAAGGTGCCGAGGTAGCCGAGCACGAAACGGGGGAAGCGGTCCATCACGTCGCCCCAGCTCATGGTGCGTTCGCCGTTGGTCTTGTCGAACTTGGCAGTCCACACGTAGGCGAGCACGAGGGCCCACACGCCGATGAACATGTCGATGAAGATCTTAACGGTGGTGGTCACCATCACGATCCAGCCGGGTTCGTACTGGGTGCCGAGACCGGCAACCTTGGCGAGGATCAGAGCTTCGGTGATGGCACCGGAAGCGATAGCGCCGCCGTCGGACTTAACGGCCAGGCCCATCCAGCCGCCGGCCACCATGGGTTCGCTGTACAGGAAGTGCTGAGCAAGGAAGGGCAGAACCAGCATTTCAATGCAGGTGAACACAACGACCAGGGAAGAAACCATGATCGGAACCACAGGCCTGGCACGGATGGCACCACCGGTGGCGATAGCGGCGGACACACCGCAGATGGAGATGCCGGAAGCCAGAGGAGCAGCCCATTCCTTGTTGAACTTGAAGTACTTACGAGCAACGTAGTAAACCACGGCCCAGTAGAGCAGGTAAGCTTCAACAATGGCGCAGAGGCCTCGGAAAATGACGTGACCGGCGAAACCGGCGGCATCGGCAGCCTTCACGCCGAGTTCGGCGCCCAGGATAACGATGGCGATCTTCACGAACAGTTCGGGGCGGCAGGCTTCGCGCACGCTGTCGGTGAAACCGGGAGCCAGGTTGCCGATGAGGATACCGGCAATCAGAGCGCAGATAAGACCGGCTTCAGTGCTGAGGCCCAGAGCCCACGGAATGCCCATCTTGGCGAGTTCGGTGGGGTTGGCGGCGATGTAGGCGTTGGCGCCCACGGTGTAGCAGGCGATGGCGATGAAGAAGATCAGCGTGAAGGAACCGACAAAGCGCTTCACATTGCCTCTCATGAGCTTCACGCCCACGGAGAGAACCGCAGTGATGAAGACATACGTGATAAGCAGCGCAGCCCAGCCGGGCACGAGTCCCTTCGTCGCCGAAGACAAACCGTCAAAGGGGTTGCTCACCCACATTCCGACCTTGAGGGTCCAGCCCAGAATATCCAGGCCGATCAGTTTGCCCAGTGCCAGCACGAAGATGAATAACCCGCAGACGAGGGCTACTTTGTCTTCGTTGAAAGCAGCTTTCGTTGACATATAAACTCCCCTGTTAAAAAGATAATTTGCGTTGCGGCACCCGCAACCGGCACTCAAAATAATATTATTCAAAAAAAGTTCAACAAGTTTATTTTTCTCGGAATTTTTTTAGTTGCTGCTATTTTTAATAAATAATTAACGCCGGTTACAATTAAAAAAACAAAAGATCGACTCATTTCGACATGTGCTTGATAGAGCAAGCTCAACAGGAGGAGCTTTTTATTTTTTTTCTTTTTATTTCAGTATATTAAATGATTGGTGCTTTTTGTGCCATTTCATTTCCGAAAAAAAAATATTTTTTCTCAAAAAATTTTTCCAGTGCCGTACGCTTTATTTCCGTCCGAGTACGGGCAATCCCTAGGAGTATGAGCAACAATCATATAATTTCATTATAATTTTATTGAAGCCTTCAGATACAAAGGCACTCCGGGCATGAGAATTTCCGCTCGAAGTCGTCCAAAACGGACACTTTTCAGCCCGCGAGAACGAAAACCGGGAAGTCCGCTTCAGCTTTTCCAAAAACATACAGTTTTTTCATTCGGTTGCCATAATTTCTCATACGATGACGCATTCCGATGTCTTTCCGGGCCCTTTCTTCTGCTCTCCAGAAACTTTGGCAGGATTTTTTGCTTTTTTTCTCGTTTGCGGAGAATGTTTCTCCCAGACCGAACAACCTCAAATTCAGTATTAACTTACTAAAAAATCAAATAAATTTATGTTGTATAAAAGATAATGACGCAGCTGTACGGCCGTAAAAATCTCACAATAATACAGGCGGAGCCCGCTTTCAGCAGCGATACGCTCCGCCAGATATGCATTGTCAATCCATCATGAAATATTATCTTTTAAATATTTTGCCAGATTTACAATCATATCTATTTGTTCTTTGGATAAGTTTCGTATTTCCCGATAAAAGTCGCTTCGTTCGTTTTCATTCCTATCATGTCTCGATATATTATATTTTTTTATTTTATAATACAATGTGCTCCTAGGAATGTTCAATTCCTGAACGGCATTTTTTATATTCCATCCATTTTTATCAAGAACAGCAATAATATGTTCTTTTTCATTATGCACTTTTATGGAATTTTTACGTCGCATGCTGTTGTCCGACATCACGCTCGGCAGGTCTGAGGCAGATATCACCGGTCCAGACGTCAAATATACGGCGCGCTCCATAACATTCTCAAGTTCTCGAATATTTCCAGGCCACGAATAGTCATTGAGCATCTGCACGGCTTCCTGGGAAAGTCCATCCACCTGTTTTCCCGCCTGCTGCGAGCTTTTTCCAATGAAATATCGCGCCAGCACTTCAATATCGCCGGCCCGATCACGCAGCGGCGGCAGACTGATGGGGAACACGTTCAGACGGTAATACAGATCCTCCCGGAACCGATGCTCCCGAATGAGCTGCAGAAGATCCCGATTGGTAGCTGCAATCACGCGCACGTCCACAATTCTCGCCGTCTTGCCGCCTATGCGCATCACCTCCCGACTCTGAAGCAGACGCAGCAGATTGACCTGCACATCCATGGGCATTTCGCCTATTTCATCGAGGAAAATGGTTCCTTCGTCGGCGAGTTCAAACTTCCCCGGCTTGCCGTGCCTGCTTGCTCCGGTAAACGAGCCTTCCGTGTAGCCAAAAAGCTCGCTCTGTATGAGTTCCCGAGGCAACGCGCCGCAGTTGACGACGACAAAAGGCTTTCCGGCGCGTCTGCTTGCATTGTGAATGGCCTGCGCGAACAATTCCTTGCCTGTTCCGCTCTCTCCCAGAAGAAGCACCGTGGAGTTGGACGGCGCTATGCGCTTTGCACTGTTGAGCGTCTGTTCAATGTTGGCCGAATTGCCGAGGATATCTTTAAATTGAAACGTCGGCTTCATTCCGGTCATCCGATTGGCAAAATCGCGCATTCTTCCCATTTCCTTCAAGGTTATCAGCATGCTCCCGGATGATTTGTTGAGCGCGCCGGACATCACGCAGGGCAGGGAAACGTTGTCGATGCGCTGAATCAGCGTGGTGTCCACGTCGTTGAACGGCGTTCCTTCATCAAGAAAAGCTCGCGTGCTTCTGCTGAACTCTATGACGTCCGTCACCAGACTGCCCACGGGCATACTCTTGAGCTTCAATAATTTCATCGCCTTGCTGTTCATGGTCCGGATATTTTTTGAGGCATCGAGCGCAATGATGCCCTCTTCCAGAAGCTCGATGAGAGTGTGCTGTTCCTCAAGCAGATCACGCAGGTGCATCTGCTGGGAAATGGCGTACACGGCCGTGCCCAGCATGCCCGACGTGTGTGAATGAAAACTTTCTGCAGCGGTGGTCACTCCCAGAATGCCGATCACGTCGTGATTATGACCGAAAATGGGCGCTGCGGAACACACCAGTCCGTGATGGCACCGGCAGTAGTGCTCTGCGCCGAATATCTCTATCTGCCTTTTTTCCTCCAGACAGGTTCCTATGCCGATGGTGCCCAGATACTCTTCCCGGGAAAACATGCCGGCTACGGGCGACTCCGAGTCTTCAGGCAGAACTCTCAGCACCATGCCCATGTTGTTGGCCAGCACCATGGTGGTCATCGTGCCGGAGATCATGGAAAAAATTTTTTCCATGATGACCCGTGAAGATTCAATGAGGGGGGCATTGAGCACGGTCTGCTCTCTGAGCTGAGAAGGCGAGGCAACCTTGCTCACAGGCATAAGAGGGTCCACCCCGTACTGACGGCAGCGCTGCCAGGAACGATAAATGAACTCCCGTATGATGGTTCGATCGACGTCTTTCCCTTTCTGAAAGTTTTCCCATTGTTCATAAATTCGCTGGCTGTTTCTCAGGCTTGCTGCGGCAAATGTCATACGCTTCCCCATTACGTGAAATATTACACCGGCCGGACATTAAATAGTTTGGACAAATTCTGAATATTTTTATAATGTGTGTCAACAAGCGTAAAAAAATAAAAAAAATATTAATTAAATTAAGGTAAATAATTAAAATCTTCATTTGGACTTTTGTTTGGACAAAAAATCCAAATCGTTAACGAATCCTGCCGTCCAGGCGTCCAGAAAGCGTCGCCGAACGCAAGGTGGAAAATATGCAAAAACAATAAAAAACAACAGATTATGTCATATTATAGCATACTGTGATTTTTGGCACGGAACTTGCAACTTTTCAAGTAGACAAACAACCCTTTTCAAGGAGATGCCTTATGGCCATCATTGATTGCCGGTTCCGTCCGCTCACTCCGGAATTTCTGTGGTACATCGAACCCGAACCCGCGAACTTCTGGGTAACCCAGACCCGTCCGCTCAAGCCGGAACCTCTGGAAACCACCATGAAGTTCTTTAAGAAGATGGGAATTACCGGCGCAGTGTGCTCGGGACGCGATCTGCGCTCCGTAGGCGGCCCCTACGTATCCAATGAATACATCTCCGGCCTCATGAAGCAGTACCCCGTGTTCATCGGCGTTGCCGGCGCCGATCCGCTGGGAGAGAACGTGCAGGCCGACATTGAGCACTCCATCAAGGATCTCGGCCTCAAGGGCGTTTCCGTCGATCCGTTTGCGCTCAAGACCACCGCTGACGACAAACGCTTCTACCCCATCTATGAAAAGTGCGCGGAACTGAACGTGCCGGTCATCATCACCATCGGCCCTCTGCCCATCCGCGGCGGTTCCTACATGGAATGGGGCAGCCCGCTGCCCGTCGATCACATCTGCGCCGATCTTCCCGATCTCAAGGTTCTGCTGTCCCACGCCGGTTTCCCGTGGACGCAGGAACTCATCGCCATGGTCTGGCGTCATGAAAACCTGTACATCGAGAGTTCCATCTATCGTCACCTGCCCGGCGCCAACCTGCTGGTTGAAGCCGTCAACACCTGCATCAGCGACAAGATGTGCTATGCCTCGGCCTACCCCTACGCCGACTACAGCCAGGCCCTGCCCAAGTTCCTGGCCATGGGATACGATCCCATCGTTCTGCCCAAGATTCTGCATGAAAACGCCGAACGTCTGTTCGGTCTGAATTAGCAGTCTCTATTATTACCGGCACACTTGTAGGAGGTTTCCGAATATCAGTGTTCCGGTAATAATAATCGATATGACAATGGATAGCTATCAACGACAAAACATGGAGGCACCCCAATGCAATTACTTGATAAAATCAAAAAAAATTCCGTTGTTGTACTATCCATTATTTTTGTCATATTCCAAATTTTGACAACCTCTGGACTCGTCATCATCGACACCGTCATACAAAGGTCGTTTCATTTGGCATTTGTCGCCGCCATCACTTTCCTATCCATTCCATTAATCAAATCAGAAAATTCTCTCTCAAAATACGTAGATATCATACTTGCCGTAATAGCAATATCTACGGGCATATATTTCTATGTCAATCTTGACTACTGTCTCACAAGAATACCCTATGTAGATGAACTTCAGTCTGCAGATATTATTTTCGGCATCATTACCATCTGCGTTGTTCTTGAAATCACCCGCAGAACATCCGGAAAGGCTCTTGTCATCATTTCCGTCATCAGCCTTGCCTATGCCTACTTCGGCCCGTATCTTCCCGGAAAACTGCATCACAGCGGCATAGATTTAAACGGACTTATTGAACACATCTTCCTCCTTCCCGACGGCATCTACGGCATTCCTCTCTCCAACGCTGCGACGATCATCTTTGCCTTTATTCTGTTCGGCGCCTTCCTTGAGAAATGCCATATGAACGATCTGTTCATGGATCTTGCCTGCCTCGCGACGAGAAATGCCAAAGGCGGTCCGGCAAAGGCGGCCATCTTTGCAAGTGCTCTGTTCGGAAGCATTTCGGGCAGCGCCGTCGCCAATGTGTACGGCACCGGCATTTTTACCATTCCCACCATGAAGCGCGTGGGATACATCCCCAAATTTGCAGGCGCCGTGGAAGCCGTGGCCTCCACGGGCGGGCAGATCATGCCCCCCGTCATGGGCGCGGCCGCGTTCATCATGGCCGACATCACCGGGCTCGGATATCTGGCTGTCGCGAAGGCGGCGCTTTTCCCGGCCATTCTGTACTACCTGTCCCTGTTTTTCATGATCCATTTTCAGGCCGTAAAGCATAATATCGGATCCACGCCCAAGGACATGATTCCCTCCGTTTCGAGCATCATCTCCAGGCTTTACTATCTTACCTCGCTCATTCTTCTCATCGTCCTCATTGTCATGGGCTACAGTCCCATCTACTCCGCGCTCAGCGCAAGTCTTCTCATATACATTCTTTCCTGGTTCTCTCCCAAGAACCGAATGGGCCTCAAAGGCATCATAGAAACCTTCATTTTCGCTGCCAAAAACACCCTGATGGTGACTTCCTGCTGTGCCTGTGCCGGCATTATTATCGGCGTCATCACCATCACCGGCGCCGGCTTTTCCTTCATCAACATGGTTGCCTCTCTGGCCGGCGACAACATCGTCATCATGCTCATCATGCTCATGTCCGTCTGCATCATCATGGGCATGGGCGTGCCCACCGCTCCGGCCTACATTCTGGTGGCCAGCCTCGGAGCTCCGCTTCTGATAAAGGCCGGCGTCCCCATGATCGCCGCACACATGTTTCTCCTGTACTATGCCGTCATTTCCGTCATTACTCCCCCCGTCTGCCTGGCATCCTTTGCAGGCGCGGCCATTGCCGAAGCCCCGGCAATGCAGACAGGCATAGAAGGATGCAAACTCGCCACCGTTTCCTTCATCATTCCCTTCATGTTTGTCTTTGAACCCGCACTGCTGCTCATCGGCGACACGTCCACCATCATCATGTCGATCATTACCTCCCTCGTCGGCGTCATTTCGGTATCCGCCGCCATGCAGGGATTTCTCCTCCGCCCTCTGAACAAGATCGAGCAGATTCTCCTGCTTTTGGGCGGCTTCTTCATGATATATCCCGGCTTCATCACCGATGTCTGCGGCTGCGTAACCATCGTGTCCATACTGCTCATCCAGATCTATGCCAATCGTCGTAAGGCAACAATGTAACCAACCACTTACCATACGGAGAGATGTTATGAAAAAATTGCTTGAAAAGTCTCTGATGATTACACTGTTGGCCTGTGCTCTTATCTGTCCGTGTGCGCCCAAGGCGGAAGCCAATACCAACATCACAGCCATCGGCGCAGGCATGGGCGGCGGATGGACTCTCGGCCTGGCCGCCATAGGCAAGCTCATTACCACCAACTATCCCGATACGGATTTCAAGCTCATTCCCGGCGGCTCCATGGCCAACCCCATACGGCTCAACAAGGGAGACGGCGACCTGTCCATAACCAATCATTCAAACGCAAAAGCCGCATTTCTGGGACAGTATCCGTATCGAAGCAAGTGTGAAAACGTTCAGTCCATCATGAACGTCGGCGACTCGACCTACTTTCACATCATCGTCCCCGAAAATTCGCCCATCAAGACCTTCGACGACGTCAAGACCAACAAGATTCCGCTGAGAATTTCCACTGGTCCGAACGGCTCCATTGTTGAGCTCACTGCGCGGTGGGTGCTTGAAGAGTACGGCATCACCTACAAGGATATCCGCAGCTGGGGCGGAAAGACCTATCCTCTGAGCTTTACCGACGCCGTAAGTCTTTTCAAAGACGGTCAACTGGACATGTTCTGCTGGTTCGGGGCCGGAGAGTCCGCCTACATTCAGGAAATCGTTGCAGGCATGAAGGTTCGCTGGATACCGCTCAACGACACGGTGCTGAACGCTCTGGCTCAGAAATACGGCCTCAGACCGGAAAAAATTCCCGCCACGTATTTCAGCGGCGCCGTCGGTTCCGAAATTCCCTGCGCAGGAGACGGAGCGGAGTTCATAGTGAGAAAGGATCTCGACGAAGAACTCGTTTACAACATCACCAAAACCATTCTGGACAACAGAGAAGAAATCATCCGGGCCATTCCTTCCTGGAACACCATCGACCTGAATACCGCCGTCAAGGATCTGTCTTTGCCCCTGCATCCCGGCGCGGCGAAATTCTATAAGGAAAAAGGAATCATCAAGTAGCCTTTGCACTGAAACATCCCCCCTAAAAAAACGCCGAACATTTCCTACAGGAGATCACTCATGGTTATCGACTTTCGCATCCGTCCTCCGTTCAAAAGCTTTCTTGAACTCGGCATCATAAAAACCTGGCAGAGCGCCGGCAACATTGCTGATCCCAGGCTGCAGAAGCCTACCGGATTCGAGCGTCAGCCCGTTCCTTCCGTCGATGAAGGCAGCATCGACCTCATGATAAAGGAAATGGACGAAGCCGGCGTCACGCACGGCGTCATCATGGGGCGCCAGACGCATAACCCCGTGTACGGCGACACCCTGCACAGCGATGTCTATGAACTGACGGAAAAATATCCGGGACGTTTTTCCGGCTTTGTCGGCATTTGTCCCCATTCGCCGACGGCCGTGGAAGAAATAGAAGACTGCGTGAAGAAATATCACATCAAGGGCGTGTCCGTGGACGGCGGCTGGTGCAATCCCCCCATCTACTTCGACGATCCGAGCATGGTTCCCATTTTTGACGCCTGTCAGCAGTACAACCTTATTCTCACGCTGACCATGAGCTCGTTCCTGGGCCCCGATCTGACCTACTCCGATCCGACTCGACTCATGCCCATTCTCAAGAAGTTCAACAAGGTCAAGGTGGTTTTCGCTCACGGGTGCTGGCCGAAGGTGGCAGAAGTGCTCGGCGTGGCCATGCAGTGCCCCAACGTGTACGTGTCCCCCGACTGCTATTTCTATGTTCGTGAAATGCCCATGTTCCAGGAATACGCCAGAGCGGCGAACTCGTGGCTCAAGTACCGCTTCCTGTTTGCTACGAGTTACCCGATCAGAGGGTTCAAGCAGAGCATCGAGAACTGGAAAAACAGAGGACTGGAAAAGGAAGCTCTTGAAAGATCCCTGTACTACAACGCCGCAGAACTGTTGCAGCTGATTTAACGAATTCCCTGCAAGGCATGGTAATTATCTGTAATACTATGTAATTACCATGCCTATTATATAAATTGCAGATATATTCCCGCCCCGGAGAGACCATCATGAAATGTCTTGAACCTGCGCGTCTCGGCAACGTGGAACTGCGCAACCGCATCATCTATCCCCCCATGGTGACCAGCTTCGCGTCCGAGGAAGGCTTCGTCACCGACCGTCTCATCGCCTATGCGGCCGAAAGAGCCCGCGGCGGAGTGGGACTCTACACGCTGGAAGCCACCTACGTCACGCCTCAGGGCAAAGGCTTCGGCCGCGGCGTGGGCATTGACGACGACAACAAGATTCCCGGCCTCAGGCGTCTCACCGACGCCGTCCACGCCCAGGGCGGAAAAATTTCCGTTCAGATTCATCACGCGGGCCGCGAAACCTGGAGTGCCATCAGCGGACTGCCCGTGGTGGCTCCTTCCGACTGCCCCGTCGCCTATTCGGAAGAACCTGTTCACGTGCTGACGAAGGAAGAACTCGCCGTCATCGTCAGGCAGTTCGGCGAAGCCGCCCGGCGCGCAAAAGAAGCCGGGTTCGACGCCGTGGAAATCCACGGTGCCCACGGCTATCTGCTCACGCAGTTTCTCTCGCCCTACACCAACAAGCGACGGGACGAATACGGCGGTTCCCTGGAAAACCGCGCAAGACTCAGCCTTGAAGTCATCCGGGCCGTGCGCGCGGCCGTGGGCAGAGACTTCACCGTGACCTTCCGCATGAGCGTGGAAGAAAGCCTTCCCGGCGGTCTGCCGCTGCAGGACGGCGCGGCTGCGGCAGCGCTCTTTGCCGCCACGGGCGACATCGACGCCATCCACATCGTGTCCGGCAACTACGCCACGCATCACACCGTGATTCCTCCGGCGAGCGAGGGCTACATCATCAACAGAGCCCGCGCCATTGCCGTGCGCCAGGCCGTGGGGCCTGACTTCCCTCTCATTCTTGCCGGACGCATCAAGACCGTGTTTCAGGCCGAAGAAATCATTCAGAGCGGCATTGCCGACTTCGTGGCCATGGGACGCGCCCTCATTGCCGATCCCGAACTGCCCAGGCTGTGCGCCGCGGGCAAATTCAACGCCGTGCGCAACTGCCTCGGCTGCAACGACGGCTGCGCCATGCGCACCGGCGTGGGCCTCGACACGCTCTGCGCCGTGAATCCCTTCATGGGCTTCGAGGGCGAATTCCGTTCGGACGAAAAAGCAAAAACGCCTCTTCGCGTGCTCATTGTCGGCGGCGGCCCCGCCGGCATGGAGGCCGCATGGTACGCCGCCCGCCGAGGACATCGCGTCACCCTGTGCGAAAAGCTCTCCCGCCTGGGCGGACAGTTCTTCCTCGCCTCGCTGCCGCCGTTCAAGACCGATCTGGCCATCTACCTGTTCAACATGTTCCATCGTCTGCAAAACGTCGGGGTCGATATCCGTCTGAACTGCCACGTAGATGCGGACTTCATCCGCAGCTTCAATGCCGACAGAGTCATCGTCGCCACCGGCAGCCTTCCCATCTCCATTCCCTTCAAGGGGCTGGAAAACGTGCCGCATCTTTCCGCCGATGAAGTGCTCGACGGACATCTCGACGACACCGGCGCCCGGGTGGCCGTCATCGGCGGCGGGCTCGTGGGTGCGGAAACGGCCGAATACATTGCCCGCACGGGACGCAGCGTCAGCATCGTGGAAATGGCGGACGACATTGCGCAGGGCATTCACCCCGTCATGCAGGACTTCATGAAAAAACGTCTGGCAGCGCTCAACGTTTCCGTGTTTACGGGGCACAAGGTGCAGGCCTTTGAAGGCAACTGCATTGCCGCCTCCCGCGCGGACGGGTCAACGGTCGATCTCGGTCCGTTCGACACCGTGATCATCGCCCTCGGCTCCCGAGCCGACAAAAAGCTGTGCTCCGATCTGGATGCGGCAGGCATACCCTACTCCGCCGCGGGCGACTGCGTGAAGGCTGGCAGAGTACTTGCGGCCGTGAGCTCCGCCATGCACGTCGTTCACGATCTCTAGGTCTTTATTTTTGATTCTTCCGAGGAATATTCATGACATCTCCCATATTTTCCCCCATACGCATCAATACGCTCGAACTTCCCAACCGCATCGTTCTGCCGGCCATGGTCACAAACTACGCCGCCCGCAACGGCGAAGTGACCGATCGTCTCATCCGCTATCATGTGGAGCGGGCGGCCGGGGGCTGCGGGCTCAACATTCTGGAAGCCACCTGCGTAGAGCGCAGCGGTCTGAGCTTTGCCCGCGGCGTTCTCATCGACAACGACGCCATGATTCCCGGCCTGAAACGTCTCACCGATGCTGTTCACGCCGTCGGCGGACACATGGCCGTGCAGCTGCAGCACGGCGGCAGGTGTGCTCTGCCCATGTTTTCCGGTCAGCAGCGACTCCTGGTCTCACAGATTCCGGGCGTCACCAGCGACGAAGAATCCCGCGAACTTACGGAAGAAGACATTCTGCACATCATTCAGGCCTACGCCGACGCCGCCGACAGGGCCAGAAAAGCAGGGTTCGACGCCGTGGAACTGCACGGCGCGCACGGCTATCTCATTCTGCAGTTTCTCTCGCCCCGCACCAACCGCCGTCAGGACGCCTGGGGCGGCACGCCGGAAAAACGTCTGCGCTTTGCCCTGGAAGTGCTCAAAGCCGTGCGCAAGCGAGTGGGCGATGACTTTCCGATCCTGTTCCGCCTCTCCGTGGACGAACTCATCGACGGAGGTCTCACCCTCGACATGGCCTGCTCCGCAGCTGCAGCGCTCGCCGACGCCGGCATAGACGCCATCAACGTCACCGTTGCCTGCCCGGAAACAAATCAGTTCGTCACGGCTCCGGCCTGCATTCCCATGGGCTGGAACGCCGACCGCGCCGCCGCAGTGAAAAAGGCGGTGGGCGGACGCATTCCCGTCATCGTTGTGGGTCGAATTCACGATCGCGCCACGGCGGAAAATATTCTCAACTCAGGCAAGGCCGACATGCTTGCCGTAGGCAGAGGCCAGATTGCCGATCCTGCCTTCGCCGCCAAGCTGAAGTCCGGCGACGACGACGCCATCACGCCCTGCATGTCCTGCAACGACGGCTGCATAGGCTTCACCTCCCGCGGAGAATGCGTGACATGCGCGGTCAATCCCCGGGCCGGGCATGAAATTCTCTGGCCTAAGATTCCTGCGGCAGCGAGCAAAAAGGTGCTTGTCGTCGGTGCGGGACCTGCGGGCATGACCGCAGCCGTCACGGCGGCGGAGCGCGGACACCGCGTTACACTGGCGGAAAAGGCCGACCGCCTCGGCGGCCTGCTCAACATTGCCATGCTTCCGCCCCACAAGGAAATGTACGGCAAGCTCATCCGCAGTCTGGAGCACCGGCTGAACTCCCTGCACGTGGACATACGACTCTCCTGCGACGTCTCACCGGCCTTCATCCGTCAGATGGCTCCGGACGTCATCATTGCGGCCACGGGTTCCGTGCCCGTGGTGCCCGGCTTCTGCCGCTGCGCGGGCTCGCTGGTGACCGCGCAGCAGATTCTGCAGGGCGATGTGCAGGCCGGACATTCCGTCATCATTCTCGGCGGCGGACTCGTCGGATGCGAAACGGCGGAATTTCTGGCGGAAAAAGGACACAAAGTCACCATTCTGGAGCTGCGCGACGCCCTGGCTCCTGATCTCGAAACCCGCGCGCGCAGACTGCTGCTGCCCCGCCTGAAGAAACTCGGCGTGAACGCGCTTCTGCAGACGGAAATCGTGAACATCGACGGCGAAGGCCGCATCACCGTTCGCGACCGGTTCCGCTGCGAACGACAGCTTCCGTTCTTCGACAGCACCGTGCTCGCCCTCGGCTACCGCTCGGATCAGAGCAGTCATCCCATGCTGGAAGCCAGCGGCGTTCCGGTGATCTATGTTGGCGACAGCATCCGCGCAGGCAAGGTCATCACCGCCGTGCGCGACGGCTTCGAGGCGGCGTACCGGCTCTGATCTTCAAAAAACAACATTCCGGCCGCTTCGCGCCGAGCCTCCTCGACCGGGGCGGCCGCTCCTCGACCAACGGAGTCATTATGCCGCTGTACAACTATCCCTGCTATGCGGGCAAGCTGATCATTCTTCTGGGGCAATGCAAAACCACTTCTCTGAAAGAATGGTATCTCGAAAAGCATGCCCGAGAGCTCGCCGAACGCCCCGACATACTGGAATACCGCGCCAACATTCTTTCGGAACAAACATTGAGCTGTCTGACAAAGGATACCAACGGCGAAGATCCCTACGGCGTACAGGCCGTGGACGAAATCAAGGGGCCGGACTGGAATGACGTGCGTGAGCTCTATTCCGACGCCCGCATCATTGGAGCCTATCAGGTCACGGAATATATGATCCGGGAGCTGTACACCAACAGACCTACCGGCATACGCAGCCCGGAAATCAAACGCATCGCCCTTCTCACAAAACCCGCGGACAGAACACATGAACAAGCCATGAAATACTGGCTGGACAAACATCCCAGCTTTTGCTTCAGGCATCACAGCGGCATGGCTTCTTACTCGCAGAACCACATAGACAAACGCCTTACGGAAGACTCAATTCCGCTGGACGGTTTTCCCATTCTCACTTACTGGAATGAAGACGCTCTGCGCTTTGGGCACTTCAGCATGAAGGATTCCAAGGAGCTGATGGTCGAGGACTGCCGCCATTTCCGATCCACATCCTTTGTCATCACAGTGGACGAATACATCATGAAGCGGCCTGCGTCCTGGCGGGACGCCTGACCCGCAATCCCCTGACGCCCCGTTGTTTCCGCAAGGACGACAACGGGGCTTTTTTCCTGCTCCCTGCGCCGGACACCTCAATTCGCGGTCACAGACGCTTCGCATGCCGCGAGCCGCCGTTCCTTTTCCGCAGCGCTATCATCGTTCACCCGCACGACGTATTCGGCAATGTACTCATCGCCGGTTTCGCCGAGCACGTAATTCATCTGGTCAAACGCGTACACGGGGCCGCACGCCCGCTCTCCCCGGGCAGAAAGTTCCGCCGTCATGCGGACGAACGCCTCTTCGTGACTTTGCATGTCGCCCCGATGGAACAGGCAGGCATACCTGCCCGCCTCCATGCGTCCGGCGCGCTCCCGTCCCACGTCGCGCCACGCGGCGGTAAACATGCTCTCAATGCGGAACTCTCCCCTGCACGCGCAGTCCTCGGGAATAATGACGCCGAGCGGCGGATCAATGCTGTTTCCCTCCATCAGGCTGCGCATCAGGCACTCGGAGTAGCACTCCGCGCTCGATTCCCGAACGGTGATCTTCTCGGAATCCACAGGATACACGCGTATCTCAAGCGCATCTCTCCGCTCAAAAAAAAGTCGGTCATACGTCGCGTGCCGAGCCTTCTCTCCCATGTCCGCCAGGCCCCTCAGCATGGAAAGTCGATGCGCCATGCGTTCCTGTTCCCGCTCCAGCACGGCTATGCGCTCCGTCACAAGTCCGAGATATCCCTCGTCCCCGCAGCTTTCGCGACACTTCCTTATTTCCTCCAGCGTGCTGCCCGTTTCCTTGAGAAGATAAATCAGATCAAAATCGAAAAACTGCTTCATGCTGTATCGTCGATAGCCGTTTTCCGAAACATACGCCGGGCGGAGAAGTCCCTTTCTGTCGTAATGAAGCAGCGTGTCCTTGGTGGTGTGGCATACGCGGGCAAATTCCCCGATCTTCAAGAAACTTTTTCTTCCCACGACTTTCTCCTTGACCCTTGTGTTACCCAGTAGTTTACACTGACGAACGACCGAAGAAAAGACGCCGACTCGCGTTGTTTCGACAAAAATCAAGGATCATGGCATGAAACGGACTGAGTTTTCCATCACCCGCGCATCCTGCGCGTACTTCTTTCTCTGCCCCGGACTCACCTATGGCGTGTTCACTTCCCGCCTGCCCGCACTGAAAATGCAGACCGGCGCCGACGAATCCCAGATAGGTCTGATGCTGCTCTGCCTCGGCGTATCCAGTCTTGCCGCCCTGTTCTGCAGCAGCCGGCTCATTGCTCGATGGGGCAGTCGATGCATTCTGAAAAACAGCGCCATAATTCTCGTGATCGCCGTTGTTCTGAGCTGCCTGGCGCAGACGCCCGTGCAGCTCGGCGCAGGCTGTCTCCTTGCAGGTGCAAGCATGGGACTCGTGGATGTTGCCATGAACACCCAGGGCATTCACACCGAACATCGCTACCGCACGTCGTGCATGTCGTTCATGCACGCCGCCTACAGCTTCGGCGGCGTCACGGGCTCGGTCACCGGAGCCTTTTTCACCGGTCTCGGACTGAGTCCGTTCATCAATGCCGTCTGCGTGCTCGGCGTGTACGCCTGTTTTCTCCTGAAGGCCGCCTCGCATCTTCTTTCCGACATGCCCGCTTCTCCCGTAGAAGAAAAAAAGGCCTCCTCCCGCGCACTGCCGCTTTTCGTCATTCTTTGCGGCGTATTCTCCATGCTCTCCTATGCCGCAGAAGGCTCCGTGGCCGAATGGGGAAGTCTGCTGCTGTTCACCGTCAAGGGCGCGGGAGAACATACCGCCGCGCTCGTGTTTGCGGCCTTTTCCATCACCACCGTGTTCTGCCGCCTTTTCGGAGACAGACTGCGGCACGTGCTGAGCGACTTCATTCTGCTGTTCGGCGGCTCGCTGCTGGCGCTTGCCGGCATGCTGCTGGCGCTTTTCTCGCCGCTGCCCGCCGTATGTCTTGCCGGATACGCGCTCATGGGAGCCGGACTTTCCCCCATCGCGCCCACGCTCTTCAGCCGCGCAGGAAGCTGCCCGGGCATAAGCGCGGGCAGAGCAAGCGCCATTGTTTCCATTCTCTCCTACAGCGGCCTGCTGTTCTTCCCGCCCATGCTCGGCTTCGTCGCCCATGAAAAGGGACTGCAGAGCGCCCTGCTCATCATTGTGGCCGCATGCGTCATTCTGGCGCTGGGATCCTTCCTCTTCCGGGAAAAAAGAACGCGCGCTCCCAGGGCGTAACGATCGAAACAAGCGTTGCGAAACGATCCGCCAAACGTCTTGCGAATCGACGAAGAACGCCGGGAATGTTCCCGGCGTTCTTTCTTCATGCGGCGATCATTTCTTGTTCCACGGCATGCGCGCAAGCAGCAGTCCGAGACCGCAGAAGCCCGTGACTCCGGCGAACACCAGTCCTGCTCCCACAAACGCGGAAAGCCAGTACATGGGATGCCACACGTAGCTTCCCAGTATGCCCAGAAGCACCAGCGCTCCGGCTCCGATCTGAATCTGCCGGAACAGCGGGAACGGCGCCTTTTCGTGCTGCACGGGCAGACCTTCCTTCTGCCATCCGGAAAGGCCGCCTTCCATCTGCCAAGCCTCGACGTCGCCGGCAAGACTGCGCAGCAGGTCGGAAGCCTTGTCCGTGCGGTTGCCGGAACGGCAGAAGAAAATGACGGGCTTGTCCGGGGCGTCGGCGTCCTTGAGCGGATAAATCTTCGCAATGGACAGCGGCACGAGGCGGGCTCCGGGAATAAAGTTTTCCGCGTATTCCGCCGTTTCCCGGATATCAACAAGACGGGCTTCCCCGTTCTTCAACATTTCAAACGCCCTGCGGGGCGAAATGGTAGGCAGCATAAGCAACTCCTGTTTTTTGCGGTCAGGGTGTCAGAAAAAGGCGCGGCGCGCAAGGGGGAGAGAAAAATTTGCTCCGCCGCTTCCTCCTTACAAAAAAACAAACGCGTTCCCCTCGCCGGACGCCTTCTTCTGGAGGCATCCGGCCTCCCTCCAGAGAACGCCGACTACTCAAAAATATTCCGGCCCTCTTCCCGAAAAGCGCTGCGCCGACCACGGAAAATTTCCGTTTCATTTCCATAACCACATGAACTTCAATGCCTATTTCAAGAAAGTCAGAGACTGCGCACCGCACAAAAACGATGTATTTTTGTTCCAAGAATCACGCCGAAAATCGATACATTACTGATTCACCGGCACATTATTGACATTCGTCCGCAAATCATACTAGATTTTTTTCGCTTTCCACAGGAAAGCACATGATCCCGTTGAAACTGCCTGAACGCCGCAAGGCCGACTAGCAGCGGAGGGAGCTCTGGAGAATCCCGTTTGGGTGCCGAAGGTGCAAGGCGAAAGCCGAAACTCTCAGGCCAAAGGACAGAGCTTAGGATCTTGCCGCTCGACCATACCCTGCCGCTTCATCCCTAAGCGTTTCTCTGGAGCAAATCTCATGGATTTGCTCTTTTTTTTGTACCCTGAAACAGAGGGCATGACGGCTTGCAGACAGCGTTCCTCATGCGCTCGAAGGAATGGTTTATGGAATTCATCAGTCAGATAGTCGATGCGGTCAACGGTGTGCTCTGGGGCTGGCTTCTGCTCTTCCTGCTCTGCGGCCCGGGCATTTTCTACACC
>NZ_DBMAHT010000013.1:14421-34119 GCF_057866825.1 Mailhella sp. | reverse complement strand
TCTCCTTTATGCCAGGTAGCTGTCGAGAATGCCGGGGATGTCGTCGGGGGTCAGGCGGCCGTGGGTGTTCTCGTTCACCATCATGACCGGAGCCAGACCGCAGGCGCCGAGGCAGGCCACGGTTTCCAGCGTGAAGTTGAGATCCTTGGTGGTTTCGCCGGGCTTGATGTCGAGGTGATGGCTCACCGCTTCAAGAATGGCGGCCCCGCCGCGAACGTGACAGGCTGTGCCCTGACAGACGCGGACGATGTTCTTGCCGCGCGGATTGAGGTGGAACTGTGCGTAGAACGTGACTACGCCGAACACTTCCGCCACCGGAACGTTCAGCTCCGAGGCGATGGTTTCGAGCACTTCCTGCGGCAGATAGCCGTAAACATCCTGGGCCTGCTGCAGAACGGGAATGAGCGCGCCTTTCGGGTTCTGCTTGTAGGGTTTCAGAATGTCCATGAGAGGAGCAAGGTCAATGGGGCTGGCCGTGCAGTTGCAAGACATGTGGATATCCTCCTGGTACAATCCTGGCTCTGACCGGCCTGCGGCGGCGGTCAGGGCGTTCCGTGTCCCCTGCGGGACGTTTGCGGGTGGGGCGCGGCGCGTTCGGCGAGGCGCCCGCAGCGGAAAAAGTGCGTCGTCCCTCCTGTCCGGGACGGCTGTTTTCCGCCGGCCGGAATCATTCTCCTGCGGAGGATGTCCGGCTTTTCCCCTGGTCGGGGGAGGCGGCGGACCTGTCGGCAATGCCCGCCGCTTTGAGAATGTCTTTTTCCTGTGCCCAGGCGTCCTTGAGAAAGGCTTTCGCTTCCTGCCGGTTCAAAAGCACGGGAGAGGCGGAAAAGCCTTCCAGTGTCTTGGCAAGTTTGCCGGTTTCGGCGGCCTTCTGAAAGGCGAGGGAAAGTTCGTCCAGAGTCTGCGGCGGCACGCCGGCCGGCGCGAGAAGAATGAAGGAGGAGTCGCCGCGTCCGGGATCGGCAAAGCCCTTGTCGCTCAGGGAGGGCACGCCCGGCAGCGCGGGGAGTCTCGCGCCTGCGAGAACCATGAGCGGAAGAAGCTGACCGTTCTTCACGCGGGGCAGCGCGCCGCTCGCGGCGGCGTCCACGTGGCCGCCGAGCAGGGCGGCTTCGGCTTCGCCGGGCCCGCCGAAGGGCACGAAGCGCCACTTGAGCGAGGGATCTTTGGCGGATATGGCGGCAAGGGCGACGTGGGAGGGAGTGCCCAGACCGGGAACGCCGATGCGCATTTCGCCGGAGGCCTGGCGCGTGGCGGCAAGAAAGTCGTCCAGCGTCTTCCAGGGCGCGCCGGGGCGCGTCACCAGCACGGGGGAGGCCTGTCCGAAAATGAGCAGAGGCTCCACGTCCTTGAGCGGATCGTAGGGCGCGTTGTTGACGGTGGGAATGAAAATGAGCGCGTTGGTCACGCAGGCGGCGAGGCGGGAGCCGTCGGCCTTGTCTTGTGCCAGTCTGGCCACGGCGGTCATGCCGCCGCCGCTCGGCGTGTTCCGGGGAACGATGTTTTTTCCCAGAACGGCTTCGGCGTCATGGGCGAGCACGCGGGCTGCGGCGTCGAGGGCTCCGCCCGGGCTGAAGGCAATGGACAGCTGAATGGGGCCGTCTGCGGCGCGGGCCTGCGGAACGGAAACTGGAGAGAGAAGCAGAAGAGAGAGGGCGGCAAGGCCGAGGTATGGAATACGCCATTTCATGGTGCATATCTCTACAGGTAAAAATGAAATCGGCAAGCATAAAAAATTTTTTCACATAAGAGCGTCGGATATATCGTGGTAACGTATTATAATCGTGAGTTATTTGCAAGCCGGTCTTCTTTGAGCGTTCAATCAGTTTTATAAAAAATGACAGAAAAGGCGAAAAGAAGGCCTGATTCCTACCAGAAGGAAAGCAGCGTCTGCAAGAGATGGGTTTCCAGTCTCGGGCCGAGCACGAAGGCGAGCACGAGGGGCGCGGGCGAACAGCCGCAGCGCCTGAGTACCACGGCGAGCAGCCCGAAGAGCACGCACTGCGCCGGGCCGGACATGCCGTCGGCTCCCACGTAGGATCCGGCGAGGCAGAGCAGGCAGATGACGGGCCAGAGCAGCCGGAAGGGAAGGCGAGCGAGCCTTGCCCAGAAGCCTGAAAGGGTCAGGCCGAGCACGAGCAGAATGACGTTGCCCGCGATGAGGCAGAACATGAGCCCCCAGTAGAAGTCCGGCTGATCTTCGGGCAGGGAGGGGCCGGGGGTGACGCCCACGACGGTGAGCGCGCCGAGCATGGCGGCCATGATGGGATTGGTGGGCAGGCCCATGAGCAGAAGCGGCGCAAACGAGGCCATGGCCGCGGCGTTGTTGGAGGCTTCGGGCCCGGCGAGGCCTTCCCAGGCGCCTTTTCCGAACTGTTCAGGATGATTGCTGAGGCGTTTTTCCAGCGCGTGGGAGGCAAAGCTTGCGGTGACGCCCGCGCCGCAGGGAACAAGGCCCGTGAGAAATCCGAGAACGCTGCCGCGAAGGGTGGCCAGGGCCGTGGAGAGGCGGCGCAGGCAGGGCACGGCGTCCGGCGCGGCGGCGCGGATTTTTTCCGGGCCGGAGAGCAGGGCGTTGAACAGGTCGCCGAGGCCGAACAGGCCGAGCAGCAGCGATGTCAGCTCCACGCCTTCGGAGAGCCGCCACGCGCCGAAGGTCAGCCGCTCTGCGCCGTACACGGGATCCATGCCCGGCAGGGCGAGGGCGAGACCGAGGAAGATCATGCACAGGCTGCGGCGTACCCCGCCGGGGCTGGTGAAGGCGACGAGCAGCAGTGCGCAGGCCATGACGGCCGCCCGTCCGGCGGGGCCGAAGAAGAGCGCCGCGCCGGAGAGCACGGGGGCGAGCAGCAGCATGGCGAGCGAGGCGAACATGCCGCCGGTGAAGGAAGCGAGCGTGGCCGTGGCGAGGGCCTGCCGGGCCTTGCCGCCGAGGGCCAGCGGATGGCCTTCAAAGAGGGTTGCCACGGCGTCGGCCTCGCCGGGAATGCCCATTAATATGGATGTGACGGCTCCGCCGTACTTGGCGCCGTAAAAAATGCCGGAGAGCAGGGAGACGGCAGGCAGAGGTTCGAGCACATAGACGAGGGGAAAGAGCAGGGCCATGGCCGCGGGCGGGCCGAAGCCCGGCAGCACGCCCACGGTCATGCCGAGAAACACGCCCGCAAGCACGAGCAGCCACAGCTTGAGGGAGCAGAGGGCGGAGAGCGCCGCGCCCATGCCGGAAAGCAGGGAAGGGTCGAAAAAGGAGGCGTCCACGGCCTACGCTCCGGGTGCGAAGGAGAAGAGCGCGCCTTGCGGCAGCGGCCAGGCCAGCAGCTTTTCCATGCCGA
The DNA here is from genome assembly GCF_057866825.1 of Mailhella sp. Lineage (NCBI taxonomy): Bacteria > Pseudomonadati > Thermodesulfobacteriota > Desulfovibrionia > Desulfovibrionales > Desulfovibrionaceae > Mailhella > Mailhella sp. Next base: position 30,787 of record NZ_DBMAHT010000013.1, on the reverse strand, counting down.
GCCAGAGCGCGAGGCACAGCAGCAGGGCGAGCGCGAGGGATTCGTTGCGGGAACAGCCGCCGAAGCGGCAGGCGCAGAGCGCGGCGAAAAAGGTGGCAGGAAGCCAGCCTGCGGCATGGACAAGCAGCATCCAGAGCAGGCAGGAGAAGAGCAGACCGCCCGCTTCGCGCAGGGCCTTGCGGGAGGGCCGCTCTTTGGCGGCGGATGCGGGGGGCAGAAGCAGTGCGCCGACAAAAAGTCCCGCGCCGACGGCGCGCGGCCAGATGCCGGGGCCGGGGAGTCCGGCGGAAAGCGCGGGCGGTGCGGCCGCAACAATCGCGACGGCGGCAAGCGCGAGCAGAACGCGCAGGGCGTGACGCCGCAGGGCGGCGCGGGGCAGACGCATGGGAGACCTCGAAACGGGAAGAATGACGGCCCCTGCGGGCCGGGCCGAGTATAGGACAGAAGAAAAAGATGGGCAACGCCGCGGAAACCGGGGCGCGGAGGGGGACTTTCCCTTGACAGCGGCGGCATATTCGGGGAAGGTGTCTCGATAGTTTTTTTTGGAGGAACCATGCCTAAAGAAGACGCCATTGAAGTGGACGGCATCGTGGAAGAAGCCCTTCCCAATGCCATGTTCCGCGTGAAGCTGGAAAACGGCCACGAAGTGCTTTCCCATATTTCCGGCAAGATGCGCAAGTTTTATATCCGCATTCTGCCCGGCGACCGCGTGAAGGTCGAGCTTTCGCCCTACGATCTCACCCGCGGACGCATTACCTACCGCATGAAGTAAGATGGAGCCGCTCGCCATTCCCTCGTCCGGGGGAGCCCGTCCCGAGTCCGGGAAGGGCGCAAGGCGGCGCAAGCCCGTCCGGCTTCCTGCAGCCGGCGCATCCGAGATGCTGCTGATCCGTATCGCTCCTCGTGATACGGGTCTTTTTCGTTATCTTCTGGAAGGCGGGGGCGGGCATCTGGCCATGCTCACGGTGCTTGATCCCCGTGCGGCCCTGTTCAAGCTGCTGTTTTCTCCGCATCAGCGGGAGGAGCTTGAGGCACTGCTTGAGAGCATGCGCAAAACCGTGCCCTTCGAGGTGCGCCGCTGGCCCGTGAAGACGCCCGCTGCGCCGGACCATCAGAATCTTGCGGAGTACGGAGCCGCGTCGGCCTGCCGGGACTCTTCCGGGAACGAAAATTCCCCGGCCCGTGCGGCGTCGCCGGAAGGCGCAGCGCCCTCGCCGGAGTCGGAATCCTCGGAACCCGACGCTTTTTCTGCAAAGCCTTCGTCCGTGGGGTGAAGGCTGCGTCGCCTCGTTCCGGCGTTTTTTGCGATGTCGGGCCGCTGTTGCCTGAAAGAGCCTGCCGCGCCTTGCCGCTTTGTCTTGTCTGTCGTCCGTTGCCAAGAAATTGTTGTGAAACTTCGGCGTCGCGTCCTGAACCTGGAATGCGTCGCCGTTTTTTTTGACGGCGTGCAGTGCGTTTGCTGCAAAAGGCTCGCGTTGCGTGGCTGAAAACGCGCCGCGGCGGTGTTTTGTGCGATGTTCGTGTCGGACGCGTTCCGCTTGCTCTGCGCCTCTTCTCCTGTTTTAATGCTGCCGTGAACCTCAGCCTTTTCCTGTCGGAAAAAGGAGTCTCCCATGCTTGTTGCGGGCGTTGTTCTTGCCGTTCTTGTGGTGCTGGGCGTGGCGCTCATGCTTCTTTACAACGCGCTCGTCCGGGGGCGGAATCTTGCCGAGGAGGCGTGGAGCGGCATCAGCGTGCAGCTGCGCCGCAGGCACGATCTGGTGCCCGCGCTCATCAGCGTGGTGCAGGGCTACGCCGTGCATGAAAAGGACGTGCTGTCCGCCGTGGCCGGAGCCAGAGAGGCGGGTATGAAGGCTGCCGGAGGCGACGCGCGCGCCGTGGGCGAGGCGGAAAAGGGCCTCAGCCTTGCGCTCGGCCGTCTGCTGGCCGTGGCGGAAGCCTACCCCGACCTCAAGGCCAACGAGAATTTTCTTCAGCTTCAGCACTCCCTCACGGAACTGGAAAACGACATTCAGATGTCCCGCCGCTACTACAACGGCACGGTGCGCGAGCAGAACAACCGCGTCATGCAGTTTCCGAGCAACGTGGTCGCCGGATGGTTCGGTTTCAAAAAAATGGAATATTTCGAGCTCTCCGGCGAGGAAGAAGCCGCCGCGCCCAAGGGATTCCCCGTCGCGTAGATGCGGGGGAAAAGAACAGGCGCAGCGCCTGCACTCTGACCTGCCGCGGGTCATTCGTCAGGGCGGCGGAAGTTGGTTTCGCGCCCGGCGGATGTTCGGCCCTCTGTTCTGCGCCGGGCCCTGTGCCGCGGCGTCGCGCCGCGCTGCGGGCAGCTGAATTGCGGCGAAGCGCCTGTCGGGGCCGTGGGGAGGCATGAGCGTCTGCGGGGGCGGCAATGCGGCGTCGAACTTCGGCGTCGAGGAAGGTCGGCGGGAAGCGCCCCCTGCGCTCTTTTGCGCCTGACTGCGGGCTCTTGGGCTCTTTTGAAAAATGCGGTTCTCCGGGAGGATGGGCATGAAGCGGTGGATTCTGGCGGCGATCATCTGTCTGCTCATGGCGGCGGACGCACTGGCCGCGCCCGTGCGCGTGCGGCAGTTCGACGCGCTTGTGGACGTGGCGGGCAACGGCGACATCGTGGTGAACGAGACGCTGACGGTGGAGATTCCCGCCGAGGGCGAGTTTCACGGCATCTTCCGGGACATTCCCGTGGCGACGCGCTGGCCGCGGCAGCCCGCCTTCATGGAGGTGCTGGCCGTGAGTCTCGACGGGCGTCCGCTTTCCGCCGACGACGTGCGCCGCAGCCCCGGTCTTGTGCGGGTGTATCAGCGCGACAAGGATCGGCTGCTCTCCCCGGGACGGCATGAATTTTTTCTCTCCTACCGCATGACCGGTCAGGTCGGACTTTTTGAGGACAACGACGAGCTGACCTGGAACGTCACGGGCAGCGGCTGGGAAGCGCCCGTGGAGCAGGCTTCGTGCGTCGTGCGCTGTCCGGCGGGCGCGCCGTTTTTCGGTCAGCGGGCCTGGATCGGCAGGGCGGGCAGCAAAAATTCTCCGGTGAGCATGAGGTACGAGGTGCAGCAGCAGCGCCTTGTCATGCGCTTTGACGCGCAGCGGGCCGTGCAGCCCGGCGAGGACTTCACCGTGGCCGCGGGCTGGGGCAAGGGCTTTGTCGCGCCTGCCGGCGGGGCCGCCGTCGGTTCTCTGTCCGGCGCGATGGCGTATGCCGTGCTGGACGCGGCGCTTTTCCTCTACTTTTTCCTCGCCTGGTTCTTTACTGGCAGGGATCCGCGCAAGGGCGTCATTGTGCCTCTTTTTCATCCGCCGGTGCTGCGCAGCGGCAACGGAAAAAGCGGCGAGAGGGACATGCCCGTGTCGCCTGCGGCGGCGGGCTACGTCTTCCACAAGAACCGTGTGACGCCCGCATGCTTCGGCGCGGCCGTGATTTCGCTTGCCGGGCGCGGATGTTGCCGTATCCTGGGCAACGCGAAGGAAGGCTTCGTACTGGAGCCCGGCCGGGGCAGTTCGCCGTTTGCCGAAGAGGAGCGCATTTTGAAGGCGATGGGCCGGGAATCCGTGAGGGTGGATGCCGCGCACGGCAAAACGCTCTACGGCATGCAGCGGGCCATGACGGCGCAGCTTCGCCGCGACTACGGCAGCATGTGGAAGGGCGCGGGCGGCGGCTTCATGAACGGGCTGTTCGGCTCGGTGTGGATGTTTCTCGGCATGGCCGCCGCGCTGATCGGCCTTGTGGCCGTGACGGGATGGGTCACGGGGGGCGCGCTTCCCCACGGCGTTGTTCCGGCGCTGGGCTTTCAGCTTTTCGCGTTCTTCTTTGTGCAGCAGATGATACGGCTCATCGTGTCGCGTCTGAAGTCGGGGAGCCGGGGCTTTGTCGTGTGCGCGCTCGTCATGATTGTCGCCATGCTCGGCATCTCGCTGGCCGTGCTTTTTGCCGTGTTCCGGGACGCGGCAGCGCTGCTTTCTCCGGCCTCCACCGCGCTTGCCGCGCTCGCCGTGCTCATTCCCTTCGGCTTTTCCTTCATCATGGACAGGCCCACCCGGGAGGCGCGCGCCCTGCTCGATCAGATAGAGGGGCTGGAACTTTACATGCGTATGGCCGAAGGCCCGGCCCTGAATGCGCTGAATCCCCCGGAGCGCACGCTTGAGCACTATCGGGAGCTTCTGCCCTACGCCGTGGCCCTCGGACTCGAACAGGCCTGGGGCGCGCATTTTTCCGGCGCGCTCGGCGCGGCGGCTCTTTCCGGCGGGCAGGAACTGACGCCCGCGCTTGCGGGAGCCTTTGCCTCGGCGGCGGAAGGCAGCATAGGCTCCTACGCGGGGGCGCAGGCGTCGGCCGCATCCTCGTCGAGCTCCTTCGGCGGCGACGGCGGAGGCGCGGGCAGCGGAGGCGGTGGCGGCGGTGGCGGCGGATGCTGATTCCCCGCCCGGGCGGCCGCATCGGCGTTTGCACATCCCCCTTTTTTGGCATAGGGTAACTATGGACATAAGACGGAGAAAACAGGCCGTTTTTTCCCGGCCCTGTTTTCCCGCGAAGTCATTTTCCCCCCTTTCGGAGGTAACGTTCATGAATGCTCGCACGATGTTTGCCGGACTGGCCGCCGCTCTCATGCTCACCGGCTGTTCCGGCATGTCTTCCACCATCAGCAACCCCTTTGAACAGCCCAGCATCACGGAAACCTATATTTCCCAGTTCCGCGACGTGCCCATTCCCGCGCCCATGAGCACCATTCCTTCCGAAACGCTGGTCACCGTGGGGCCCGACGGCAGCAAGTTCGGTCTGGAATCCTTCAGCGGCCGCGTGGACGGAACCTCGCTGGCCAACGTCATGATGCAGAACATGGCCCGTCAGGGCTGGCAGCTGCGCGGCTCCAGCGTGGGCGTGCGTTCCGTGCAGCTCTATGAAAAGTCGCCGCATTACGCCGCCATCTTCTACCGCGAGGGCGTGATGACCACTTCCATGGACGTGTGGGTGGTCAACGGCGTGAACGTGGACATCCTGAGCCTCGTGCCCGAGGTCCACAACAGCGTGAACAGCGGCATGTCCTCGTCTTCCGGCGTTTCTTCGGGATCCTCGTATTCCGGCCCGGCAACCTACTCCGGAACGACCTACGGCGGTTCCGGTCAGGTGACCAAACTTTCCGAATAGGATTCTTGCATGGAAAAGCATCTGCTGTTCAAGCGCTTCGCGGACAAGAGGCTGCACCTCGGCGTCTGCGGCTCCGTGGCCGCCTTTCGCGCGGCCGAGCTGGTGCATCGCTGGCAGGACACGGGCGCGGGCGTGAGCGCCACGCTCACCGCCGCCGCCCAGAAGTTCATCACGCCGCTCACGTTCAAGGCCCTCGGCGCATCGCCGGTGTATGGCGACATGTTCGGCGGCGACGAGCCGTTCGAGCATCTGGAGCCGGGGCAGATCGCCCACGCCATGGTCATTGCTCCGGCCTCGGCCGACATGCTGGCCCGTCTGGCACACGGCCTGGCGGACGACATGCTCTCCGCGCAGGCTCTTGCCTTCGACGGCCCCGTGGTGGTGGCTCCGGCCATGAATCCGCGCATGTGGCGCAATCCGGCCACGCAGGCCAACGTGGAAACGCTGCGCGAGCGCGGCTTCACCTTTGTGGGGCCGGACTGCGGCGTGGTGGCCTGTCACGACGAGGGGCAGGGGCGTCTTGCCGATCTGCGCATGATCTACCTTGCCGGACTCAAGGCGCTGACCCCGCAGGACATGGAAGGCAGAACCGTCATGCTCACGCTCGGCCCCACGCGCGAAACCTGGGACGACGTGCGCTTCTGGACCAACGGTTCCACGGGCGTCATGGGCGCGTCCATTGCCGTGGCGGCGTGGCTGCGCGGCGCGGAAGTGCATGCCGTGTGCGGCCCTGTGGATCTGTGGATGCCCAATGATCCGGCCTTCCACCGCCACGACGTGACGAGCGCGGCGCAGATGCTGGAAAAGGCGCAGCAGCTTTGGCCCTCGGCCGACGCGGGCGTGTTCACCGCCGCGGTGGCGGATTTTCGTCCGGAACCGCACGGCCCGGGCAAGTTCAAGAAGGACAGGGCCGGGGACGGCTTCAGTCTTTCGTTCCTGCCGAACGCCGACATTCTGCGCACCCTCGCCGAGGAGCGCTCGGAAGGTCAGGTGGTGGTGGGCTTTGCCGCCGAAAGCGTGCCCGACATGGACGCGCTCGGCGTGGCCGTGCATCACAAGCTGGACACCAAGGGAGCCGACGTCATTGTGGGCAACCGCATTTCCGACGGCTTCGGCCGCGCGGCCAACCGCGTGTATGTGGCCGACGCGCAGGGCCGCGACGAAGTGTGGCCCGACATGCCCAAGCCGCAGGTGGCCTGGAAGATCATAGACTGGGTGCGTACGCTGTTCGTATGAGGGTTCGATCCGCCATAGTTCGCCCGTGGCTCAAGGCGGGTTTGTCCGTGCTGCTTGTCGAGAGCGAGCAGCGCGCGGCTGAACTGCGCGGTGCGATGGGAGACTCGTCGGCGCAGTGCTCGGAAGACGCTCTTTCGCCCACGACCGGCGTTTCCGCACCAAAGAGCGGAACGTTCCGGCCCGGGGATTTTTCGCGCGCAAAGGATGGGCGAAGCGCCGGAGCGGCCCGGCCTGCTCCCCGCGAGGCCGCGCCTTCTTCCGCTGCTCCGTCGCAGGCGAATCGTCCCAGGCGTGACGCGGAAAGCGCCGCGCCGAACGCCAGGCCTGGCGCAGCTGCGCCGGAACGGGCGTCTTCTCCCGGGCGCTCCTCCCTTCTTGCCACGCCGGGCGCGCTTCCCGTGGAGGCGTGGCCTGAACGCTGGCAGGTGTTCAAAAATCGTCGCCCGCTGCCGCCGCATCCTCTGGTGCTCTGGACCTACGCCGGGCTCGACGAGGATCTCACCGGCAGGCCCGACGACGTGCGCCGCAAGGTCATCGTGCGCATGCTCATGGAACTTCGGCATCCGGGCGGAACTCACGTGTTCTGGCCCTGCGGTCTTGCCGGAGAGCCGGAAGCCGGAGCCCCGCTGTTCTGGTCCGGGGTGAAGCTGCTCAATCCGCGCGTGCTGCTGCTTTTCGGCTCCGACGCGAGAGACGCGCTCTCCATGCCGAAGACGCTGCTTCCCTTCTGTCAGGAGCGCGTGTTCGGCAGACTGGTCATTCAGCTCCCCCGCCCGCAGTCCCTCGCTGCCGACGAGGCGTCGTTCAAGCAGGCGCTGGCCTTTCTTTCCCGGCTGCTGCGCTTCTGCGGCAGGCCGCAGGCGTAACGTATTCGCATAAAGCAAAAAAAAGCCTTCTCCGTCAGATACGGGGAAGGCTTTTTTTCGTGTCGTTCGGGCGATCAGCAGTTGCATTCGGCGCCGGAAATGGCGTCCACGCGCAGCACCTGTTTTGCCGCGTCAAGGGCTTCCTTGTCCATGCCGGGCACGTCGGCGAGCTCGTCGATGGACATGAAGTCGCCCATTTCTTCGCGATACTGCACGATAGCCTTGGCCAGATCGGCGTTGAGACCGGGCACGGCGGCGAGTTCCTGCTGCGTGGCGGTGTTGACGTTGAGGCCGTTCTCTTCGGCGGAGGCGGCGGAGGCGAAGACAAGGCAGAGGGCCAGAGCCAGGGCGGAAATGAGGGAGCGTTTCATTATGGATCTCCTTTGCGTGTTACCAGCTGAGATAGGACCAGGAATACATGAGAAAACAGACGGCGAAGGACAGCAGCGAAGAGACGGCAAGGCACGCGTGCCTGCGCCCGAGGCTGCGGGAGGCGTGGGCGTGGAATATGCCCATGTAGATGGCCGTTGCCGTGGCCCAGAAGAGCAGCAGGGCGAACAGTATTTGAAGATAAAACGTAATGCCGGTCATGACGGCTCCTTGAAAATGGCCCGGAAAGATGCCGGGCGCGGCGTTGACGGAAGGTTCGGAACTGCCCCGTCCGGCCGGGGATGCGCCGGACGGGAAGAGGAGCTTCCGACGCGGAGGCGCCGGAAGCGCTGCTGTCGGCGTTAGAGCAGTCCTGCGCGCTGGAAGATCACCGCGAGCGCGATGAAGAGCACGGCAAGCAGTATGCCCACCATGTCGCGATCATGTTCTTCCTCGCCGGAATTGTCCATGAAGTCGAAGCCTTCTTCGTCGGTGGTGTGGGAATGGCGCATGCTTGCCTCCTTAGATGAGCGGGAACTTGAGACTGGCCGCGGCCAGCAGGCAGATGACGAGAACGGCGATGCGCAGAATGCCCGCGGCAAACGCGAGCGCCAGGCCCTTGAAGCCCCACTGCGCGATGTCGCGCAGGGAAAGGGAGAGGCCGAGGGCGGCTGCGGCGAGGGAGAAGTCCCACTTCACCAGTTCAAAAACGGCGAGGTGGGCGGGCTCCTTCACCACGTGGAACTGCACCACGATCCAGACGATGATGAACACGGTGACGAACAGCGGGAAGCTTTTGTGGGCTCGGGCGGCCATGACGCCGGGTTCGTCGGCGAACATGCGGGAGCGCACGAACATGACCACGAACACGAACAGAAAGCCTGCGGGCATGAGCGCGTGCCGCAGAGGTTCCACGTAGTGGGCCCAGTGACCGGCCTCATAGCTGTAGCCGAAGGCCGCGTTGAACATCTGGCCGGTGTTGCCTATGCCGAACACGGAAAGCACGGCGAAGGCCTTGTCGTCCATGTTGAGGGCATGGCCGAGCAGGGGCAGCAGGAACGAGGCCACAAGGCCGAAGAGCAGAATGCAGCCCAGCGCGTTGATGACCTGTCCGCCCCTGGACTTGAGCATGGGCATGAGAATGGCCACCACGTGGGGATCGCCCGTGGAGAGCGCGCCGGCAATGGTGGAGTAGTGGCGGTCGTCCATGCGCAGGAGTCTGCCGAGCACAAGCGTGATGGAGGCGGTAAACAGCATGACGGCGAAGGCCAGCAGAATGAGGGGCATGCCCGCCTTTTCCGCGTGGCTGAACACGAAGTGCGGCGCCAGCATGATGATGCCGAGCGGCATGAGAATGTGAATGTAGGAAAGTCCGCGCTTCCAGGAATCGGGCACGCCGAACACGTTGCCGATGACAAGACCCATCAGAAAGGGATTCCACACGAAATTGGAATTGAGGATCTGAAACAGCGGCTGATGATTGACGGGGCCGATGACGGCGTCGAGCCAGGAGAACAGGTTTTCCAGCGTGAGGGGATTGGGGCTCCCCGCCAGATTGTTGGAAAACAGCGCGATGAAGAACATGGCCAGCAGACCGGGCAGGGATTCCTGCATGCTGTAGAGGCAGCTGAGGAAAGAGCGGCGGCGCTCCTCATAGGGAATGTTCATGATGGTACCTGCCTATTGGAACTTGCGGGCGAGCCAGGCGTCGAGCCCGCGTTCGGGATGAGGATGCGCGCCGGTGCGCCAGTATTCCTGCCAGGCGGAGCGTTCCATGAGCGACGCGCGCAGGAAGCCTTCGATGGTTCCGTTCACGCCCATGAGCACGTCGATGTTGTTGCGCGGCTGGAAGGCCAGGTTGGCGCTCTTGAACACGCGTTTGCGGTAATTGGTTTCGATGTGCCAGGCGTGGATCATTTCTCCGTCGAAACTGTCGATGACGATGCTGAACTGCGGCTTGCCATCGGCCATGCGGGGGCCGTCGAAGCGGGGATGTTCCCTGTCCAGAATGATGGGTTCGGGATTGTCCAGCAGAATTTCGTTGAGCTGATAGCAGTGACCGCACACGTCGGGGCGCACCATGAAGCGGGGATCGCCCTCAAAGGGGGTGTCGCTTTCGAGCTTTTTGAGGTCCACGTAGGCGTAGAAGGCGGCCTTGCCCTTTTCAAAGGGCGTTTTCACGTCCATTTCGGCAAGCACCTTGTCCTTGCCCTCGTCGAACTGGAACTGCAGGGAGTTCACCACGCGCTGATGCTGCGGCAGAAAGGCGCGGGTTTCGGCGTTGAGCGGGCCGAGGGTTCTGGTTTCGGAGAGCGAGCCGTCGTTGCGTCGAAGTTCCACGGAAGCGGTGCCGGCCTTTTCGTCGAAGGCGACAAGCTTCAGGGTGTGCTTCTTGCCCACGGGCTTTTCTTCGCCGGGGGCGAGGAGCAGGCGCACGGGCTTTTCGTAGGTGTACTGCACGCTCTGAATGGCGGGCGTGCCGAAGCTCTTCACCCGCACGTAGGTTTCGCCCACGAATTCCGGCTCAATCCAGGTGGCGCCTTCGGCGAAGCGGTCGTGCAGGTAGTAGCGGTCGCCGTTTTCCCGGCTGAGGCCCTGCGCGAGTTCAAAGGGCGCGCCGAAGTTGTTGCCCGAATACTTGACCACGTTGATCTGCGCCATGGGGCGGTCGTCGAGCAGATGGCTTTCCGTGAAGCGCAGCACCTTGTTGTTCACGCCGAGGGGCTGATCCTGCCAGTAGATGGGGTGCAGGCTGGCGTCGGGCTGCACGCGCCAGAAGTCGATGTCGAAATTGCGGCGCGTGAAGGTGGTGGATTCAAAGGTGGCCATGTAGGCGCGGCGGCCGAGCATGTAGAAGGTTTCGCCGTTCAGGGCGCGCACGTTGCGGGCGTTGCGCGAGGTGTAGAACAGGCCGGAGGGCGGAATGACGATGCGGTTGTTCTTCCAGTCCACGTAGCTGCCGCGGATGACGAGGCCCTCGGAGGACGTGAGCTTCTCGCCGCGGCGGTTGGTCACCTGCTCACGGCCGAAGCCGCGCATGAGGCCGCCGAAGGGAGCCGTGGGATCGGGCGAATGGAAGGCCATGTTGGGCATGACGCTCGGGAACGACGTGAAGTGCGAGCCCTGCACTTCCGTGCCGAAGTCGGGCATGGCCAGACGGTTGAGGAAGCTGTCTTCCAGCACGGAAATGAAGGTCGGCGTGCGGCCGATGAAGCAGTCGATGTTCCGGCGGCCCTTGTCGGTGAAGGCCAGGTTGTCGGTGCGCTGGAAGAAGGCGTCGCGCAGGTAGTAGCTGCGGACGCGGTTGCCTTCCATGTCGTCGGCCACCAGGCGGAAGGCCGGACGGTTCCACACGTCGGAATATTTCACCGGGCCGTCGTAGCTGTCGTTTCCGGCTTCAAGGGTGAAGGGCGCGGCGTTTTCCAGGGTGAGGCGCTGGAGCTTGCCCGTGAGCAGGCTCGCTTCCAGGCCAACGGTGTAGCGTTCGTCGAGCGGCCAGGGCTCGCCGTTCTTCACGGTGACGAGGTCGCGATAGACGACGAAGCTCAGCATGCCGTCCTGCCAGTCGTGGGGCACGGCCGTGGACCACGGCACGAAGTCGGAATGGCGCAGATATTCGGGCTGCACGGCGATTTCTATGCGCATGTCTTCGCCGGGCACGGTGAGGCTGTAGGCGTCCTTTTCGCGCTCTTCGTCCTTGTAGCCCTGCGAGCTTATGGGGCGGATCAGCTTTTCGGCGAGCACCTTGTCGCCGCTGAAGTCGGTCACGCGGACGCGGAAGCCGTTGCTTTCGCGGAAGGCGTAGAGGCGCTTCGTGCCGTAGAGCCGGTATTCTTCCTGGCGCAGATCGAGCACCACGGGCCGCGAAAGGGAGAAGGTGGCCTCCTCGATGACCGGATAGGAAAGCGAGGAGAAGGTGGCCTTCTGGAAGTCGTGATCCTTCACCTCGAAGCGGCTTGCGCCGTACTCAAACACCGGATCGAGGAAAAATTCGTCGAGCTGCTCCACGTCGCCTTCCATGTGGCTGCGGTCGGGCAGATCCTTGATGGCCGGGAACTTGGACGACACCGAAAATTCCATGGGCCAGTGCCCGGAAGGGGCGATGAGCGCCATCTGAATGTAGGGCCGGTCGTAGTGATCGGTAGCGTAGTCGAACCACAGGCGGTAGCCTGCCTGATCCACCGGCGTCTTTTCGCCTTTTTTCAGGGACACGTCGCGCACGGTGCGCACGCTCTGCCGGAGGTCCACAAGATAGGCGTGCTCGCCGAGCAGAAGGAACGGGTCGCGCCTGAAGGGAGCGGCGTCCTGCTCGGTTTCGGAAATGTAGCAGAGGCCGCCTGCGGGCACGAAGGCCTTGCCGTCCTTGACGGAACTTTTCCGCACGAGCACGGCTTCCGAAAGATTGCGCGGCTGACCGTACTGATTCTTGAAGGTCTTGTGCCGCAGGCCTCCGAGATCGGGAATGAAGGGCATGTCGCCTGCCGGGGCGAGGCCATGCGGACTTTCCGCAGCCGGAGCGCCGGAGAACAGAAGGCAGAGCAGTGCCGCCGCGACGCCGGAAACGAGAAGTTTGTTCATCACAACTTCCTTGTGGTTGAATGGTCTGGCAGGGGCAGACCGCTCTTTCGTGCGAAAATGCGCGCCGCAGAGGAAAAAGGGAGTCTGCCTTCCTCCTCTTATGCATGAATCGTTCCAAAAAGTTATATGACCAATGATTGCAGTGAATTATTTATGACGCGCCCGCCTGTTCCGCCTTTTGGAGCGCAGGGCATGTGCGGCGCTCTGCACACAAGCTCAAGGCTGTGCCCGCTTTCGCGCAGCCTTGTTTTTGCGTTCGCCTTTACGTGAGAAGAGCTTGTCGTTACACTCTCACCCGCAAAAGCGACTTCAAGGTGAAACTATGAGCGAGAACAGGAAAAGCGGTTATCAGATTCTGGTGGTGGACGACGATCCCGAATGGCATGAGATTCTGGCCCTGCTTTTTTCGCGCAAGGGCTGGAAGACGGAAACGGCGCTTTCCGGCGAGCGGGCGCTGGCCAGACTGGCCGCCGGCGGCATAGACGTGGTGGTGTGCGATCTTTCCATGCCGGGCATGAGCGGACTTGAGGTGCTGCGTCGCGTGCGGACCATGAACGCGCAGATTCCCTTCATCATGATGACGGGCGTGGGCACCATCGAGAGCGCCGTGGAAGCCGTGCAGCTCGGTGCGTACAGCTATCTGACCAAGCCCGTGAACAACGCCGAACTGGCTTCGCTGGTGCAGCGGGCGGCCGAACACGCCCGGGTGCACAGTCAGCTTCAGGACATGGGCGGGGAAAAAACGCCCGTCTCCCTCATTTTCAACAGTCCGTCCATGAAGCAGGTGCTGAAGACCATAGGCAAGGTGGCGGGCACGAGCGTGCCCATTCTCATTACCGGCGAAACGGGCACGGGCAAGAGTCGTCTTGCGGAATACGTGCATCGCGCAAGCTCTCTTCGGGACAAGCCCTTTCTCACCATCGACTGCGCGGCCCTGCCGGAATCGCTGCTGGAGAGCGAGCTTTTCGGCCACGTGAAGGGGGCCTTCACCGGCGCGGTGAGCACGCGGCGCGGCCTTCTGGAAGAAGCGCAGGGCGGCACGGTGTTCCTCGACGAAATAGGCGAGCTTTCGCCTTCCACGCAGGCCAAGCTGCTGCGCGCCATTCAGGAGCATGAAATACGCCCGGTCGGCAGCAACAAGAGCGTGAGCATCAACGTGCGCTTCATTGCGGCCACGCACCGCCATCTGGAAGAGGACGTGAAGACGGGCCGCTTCCGCGAAGATCTTTTCTATCGTCTTTCCGTCATTCCGCTGTATTTGCCGCCGCTTCGCGAGCGCCGGGAGGATCTGGCCGCGCTCATCGGCTTTTTCATCAGCCGCTTCAATGAGCGCTACGGCCGCAACGTGACGCAGATAAGCCCCGCGGCCATGAACATTCTCTACAGTCAGCCGTGGAAGGGCAACATCCGCGAGCTGGAAAACGTGCTGGAGCGCGCCTTCCTTCTGACGGAAGGGGACAGGCTCATGCCGGAATCGCTGGGCACCATGGCCGACGGCGCCGTCTTCGCGTCGCCTGTTCCGGGCGAAGCGGTGTCCGAAACGCCGCTTTCGCTGTCCGACGCGGTGCGCAACGCGGAAATTCAGGCGCTTCAGCAGGCGCTTTCCCTGTGCAACGGCAATAAGACGCAGGCCGCGGAACTTCTGGGCATAGGACGGAGAACGCTCTACGACAAGCTGGAGCAGTTCGGCCTCATGGACAAAAAAGGATAAAAAAAACGGGCCCTCTGCCGCATGGCGGAAGGCCCGGAGAAAAAGACGGCCTGAGATTTACCGGTCGTTTATGGGCGACGAGAGGCGGGAAACTTCCGCGAAGAGTTCATGCCATTTCGGCGCGCCGGGGAACACTTCCGTCTTTCGGGAAAGATCCCTGCCTGCCAGACCGGGATAGTCCGGAGCGTAGCGGAAGGCGCGGTGCACCACGTTGTTGGCGAGATTGATGTCCTTCACGCCGTCAGGATCGGCCGTGGCGTCCTCTTCCGTGAGCATGGCCTTGGCTTTGCCGCTGCTCATGAAGGGGCTTATGTATTCCCATACCACGCGCTTGTCCTGCGTCACCTCGAAAATGTGTCCCGTGGCCGTGGACGTGATGAGCACATTGCCGTTCTGCAGATGCTGGGCGGAACCCTGATAGGCGCTGTAGAAGGCATTGAGATTGTTGGCCGCATATTCCCAGGTGATGCGGCCTGAGGGAATGTCCACGACCACGGCGCGGGAGCGGTTGGCCTGCGGGCGCTGCCAGCCGTTGTCGAACAGGGAAATGCGGTCGTTGCCGAGCCATGTGGCGTCGTGATTGCCGAAGAGCACCTGACTGCCGTCGTCGCAGAAGGAGGGGCGTTCCCCTTCGCCGTGACTTGCGGGGTTGCCGAAGCGCCACAGCACCCTGCCTTCCGCGTCGTGACTGACGATGAACGCCTCGCAGAAGTTGCGGGAGCTTATGAGAATCTGGTCGGTTTCGGGATTGTACCGGACGCTGTTGATGTGCATCCAGTCGGAATCTCCGTAGTAGTTCTTGATGGGCAGGCGGTAGTTGATGTCGAATTCGTCCTTGCCCGTGCCGATGTGGTCCCAGGCGTGCCACGACCAGACTTCGCGCCCTTCCTTGTTCACTTCCACGATGTAGTCGGCCCACAGACCGTCGTAGGCCGGGCTGTGTCCGGTATCTTCGCCGGGCCGGGGCAGGGTTCCCGGCTTGCGGCCTTTGGCCTCGGCCTCCTCGCAGCTCTTGTGTTCCCAGGCCACGATGAGCGTGTTGCCGTTCGGCATGCGGTCGAAGGCGTGGTGGCTCAGCCGGCCTTCGTCGTATATCCGGTGTTCCCACACCACGTTTCCGTCCCAGTCTATTTCCTGAAGTCCGCCGGTCACGCCGCCGAAGGGCACCTTCTTTTCATAGCGTATGCCGCGCAGCAGGTTGCCGTTCGGCAGAAGTTCGGCATAGAGGCCGGGAAGTCCGGCGGTCTTCCATTCGTGTACGATGTTGCCTTCCATGTCCAGAAGATAGCTGGACGTGGACTGCATGGGGGAGATCAGCGTATAGCCGTCCAGGGCCTTTTCCTTGTCGCAGATCAGAACGCCGGTGGGCGTGGACATGGTTTCCACGGCCTTTGCCCTGCGGGGAAAGAGCAGAAGTGCCGTGCCGAGAAGGGATGCGGCCGCGAGTGCGGAAAATACAAGACTGCTCATGAGTGCCATCCTGAAAAAGAGTTGAAACATCTGCCTGCCCTCGTGCGGAAAGGTCCGTCCGCGTCGGAAGGAGGCGGGCACAGTGTTGCAGAAATCAGGACGCAGGGGAAGAGCTTTGCGGCCGTGTTTTTGTGAAAGAAACGAGAGGCGTAAGAAAAGACGAAAAGCCGCAGGAGAAAACGTTTTTCATGCAGGCGTTTTCAGCAGGGGCTATCCCATGCAGCGGCGCAGGACGCAGGCAAGCTGCACGGACAGGTCGAAGAGGGCGCGGCGACAAGCCGGAGCAGCCTCAGGACAAAAAGGATTTTTCTCCGACGAAGAAAAAACATCCCGTCCGGGCAGGGATCCGGGCGGGATGTTTTCGCAGAAGGGCGGGCAGAGTCTGTCCGTTGGACAGGGGCTCGCCCGAAGGCGGCGGACAGGCGTCAGCGCGGCGACTTTGCTCAGAGCGGGAAGACTCGGATGTGTCTGCGCATGGCCCTCCGGGGAGGCGTGGAGTCCGGCTTCGGGGAAAGCCGGACGCGAGGTCTTGTTTAGTAGTTGTGCATGGAGGTTGCGGCTTCGTCTTCAAACGCTTCGTCGTCGCTCTCTTCGGCCTGGGTCTGCGCGGCGGTCAGCGAAGCCTTCACCACGTCGCCCTCAAGGCCGGTTTTGGGATATTCGCCCTTGACGTTGGGCAGATAAAAGAGATTGTTGTCCGGAGGAACGACGCCCACTTCTTCGGCGTGGGTGGTGCCGGGCATCCATTCATAGCCTATGCGGTAGGAGCGATACAGAATGTTCATGGTTTCGGAGCTGTAGGGGCACAGGTATTCCCACACCATTTCGTTGCTGCTCGTGAGCTCGAACACGCGGGCCATGTCGCCTTCCGTGATCATGGTGTTGCCGTTGGGCAGGCGCTGCGCGTAGCTGACGAAGGGGCTGAAGAACTTGAAGTCCATGTGGCCGAGCATGCCCTTGTGATTC
>NZ_DBMAHT010000013.1:0-14411 GCF_057866825.1 Mailhella sp. | reverse complement strand
TTGTGCCAGTCGTATTCCCACACGATTTCCTTGGTCACGGGATTGAATTCCACCACGCGGCTGTAGGGACGCTGCACGTTGTGGAAGCCGGAAATCGGACGATCCGGGGTAGGAGCGCCGTAGCCGCCGAGACCGCCGTTGTCGAAGAACAGGATGTTGCCTTCGCCGGGCAGGCCCTTGGGAATGATGTGTATGCCGTGCGCGCCCACGATCTGGCCCACCTTGAAGTCTTCGGTGCCGGGGGCGAAGTTCGGGCCGAGACGCCACACCACCTTGCCGGTGGCGCGATCGATGATGAACATCATGTTGGAGTCGCGGCTGTTGACGATGATGTTGTCGGGGTTGAAGCGCTTGTCTCCGGCGTCGAACCACTTGTTCGGGCCCACGTAGCTTGCGCAGTTGATGTGCATCCAGTCGTAGCCCTGGCCGCTCTTGAAGTTGAGGCCGTGGCGACCGGCGGCGCGGTTGTCCGCGGGCGGGAAGGAGTTCATGGCTGCAAAGGCGTGCTTGTCGAAGCCGAGTTCGTCCACGTGATCGGAGAGCTTCCAGCTCCAGACAACTTCGCCCTTGGCGTTCACTTCAAGCAGCACGTCGGTGACGAGCTGCACCTTGGGATTGATACGTGCAACCTTTTCGTTGGTATGGCTCAGAATGAGCGTGGTTTCCGCCGCATCGGGGAGAGCCTTGTCGAAGCCGGGCACGTAGTACACCGGGGCGTCCTTGCGCTGGAAGTCGTGATGCTGACGCGCAATCATGGTCTTGCCGTCCTTGGCGGGTTCTCCGGCGATGGCGGGAACGGCCTGCCAGTTGCGGAACTCCCACACCTTCTTGCCGTTGAAGTCGAGCGTGACCACGTTGATTTTGTCCTGCTGGCCGTCTTTCCAGCCGTTGCCGCAGGTCATCATGTAGCCGCCGGGCAGGGCCTTGTTGGGCATGCCGCTGTAGCCTTTCCATTCCTTGACCAGATTGCCGTTCATGTCGATGACGCGCGGCGTGCCGTAGCCGATGACGGTGTAGCCGTTATAGGCCTTTTCCGGATTGTAGAAGGTCACGCCGCTGGGATACGTGGTGGGCACGGCCTGAGAAGCGGCGGGCACGGCGCAGGAGAGGCCGAGCGCGAGCAGGAGACTGACGGACACTTTGTTGAAACGCATGCAAACCTCGCATTGTTTGGAAACAAGAACGTGAAAAATAATGCAATATGCATGCCAGACACGGAAAGAGATGCAATGTCGGAGTTTGGTCTTTTCGGCAAGACGATGTTCCGGGAGAATGTACGAGGATTCGCACAGCAGAAGAGGCGGTTTGGGCAAACAGGTGGTCTGCGGGGGGAGCTGCCGTCCCGGACGCAGGGGGCATTGAGCGGCCGCTGTCGGATTCACGGCGGGGTGCAGGACTCGGCTCTGCCGGAGGACATGCGGGCATGCGGGGCGCGGCCCGGGTGAATGAGCGGCGAGGATGGAAAACGTGCCCGTACTGTGGTGGGGAGGCGCGGAGGAGTGTCGGCGCGGAAGGCGCTTCGGGCGAAAGTTCGACGCGGAAGGCGGAAGCGGGGCAGGCGGCAGGCTCAGCAGCCTGCGCGGACAAAAAAGCCCGGGCGGCGGAGCCGTCCGGGCGTGATGGGCGAGACGCCGGATCAGTATCTCTTGAAGGCGGAAGGTTCGTCTTCTTCCACTTCCACGGTGCCGGCGTTCTTCAGAGCGTCGTCGTAGAGGAAGGGATCAGCCGGAATGACTTCGCGTTCCATGTCGTGCTTGATCTGGGGAATGTAGTCGTAGGGGATGCGGTAGGCGCGATAGATGGAGTTGGTGGGTCTCACACGATGGGAGGTTTCGGCGTCGCCGAAGCCGCTCGCCGTGCCGTACCACATGAAGGGAACGATGTATTCCCAGACGGTTTCGAGCTCGGGGGTCACTTCAAAGATGCGGCCGTCGTTGCCCTCGGTGATGAGGGTGTTGCCGTTGGGCAGGCGCTGGGCGCTGCTCAGGGTGCCGCTGAAGAAGCTGTGCGCTATGGAATGATTCTTGCCGTAGCCGAGGGCCGTGGCGGAGTATTCCCAGACGAGCTTCTTGGTGGTGGGGTCGAATTCCAGCACCTGGGAGTAGGGCATGCCGTTGTTGAACACGAGGATGTTGCCTTCGCCGGGCAGGCCCTTGGGAATCATGTGGGCGTGATGGATCATGCCGCCGGCGGGCAGAGCCTTGAAGCCGCCTTCAGGCAGATGCATGCCCATGAGGCGCAGCGGGTCGTCCTTGGCGTACTTGGGGCCGACCTGCCAGACGATGGAGCCGGTCTTGTGGTCGATGATGTAGATGACTTCCTGACCGTCGTCGGTGATGATGTTTTCCGGATCAAAGGCGGCGTACTTGACGGGATCCTGATCATACCACTTGTTGGGGCCGACCCAGGAAGCGGTGTTCTGGAAGTCGGCGATGCCCTTTTCCTTGCATTCCTTTTCGTGGACCTCGTACACCCATTCCCAGGTGATCTTTCCGGTCTTGTCCACGATGTAGAGGGAAGCGGTTTCCTTGCCGTCAATGGTCTTGAAGCCGGCGATGAGGGTCTTGCCGTCCTTGACGTAGTCCATGCCGGGCACGTAGTAGCCCACGGGGTTGCCTTCGCGCTGGAAGTCGTGATGGGCGTTGGCGCTCCAGATGAGGTCGCCCTTGACCTTCATTTCGGCGGAAGGCTTTCTCTTTTCATACTTGTCGAAGCGCCAGACTTCCTTGCCGTCCCAGTCGAGTTCGACCACGGCGAAGCCTTCGGACTTGCGTTCGGTCCAGTTGTTGGGATCGTAGTATACGAGGTTGGCCAGAAGATGCCCGCCGGGGAGGACCTTGGCCGGCTGACCTTCCACGTTCATCCACTTGTGAACGACCTTGCCGTTCATGTCGATGAGGGGAAGTCCGTGACCCGTGGCGCGCATGGGACCGATGACGGTGTAGCCGTTGTAGGCCTTGTCGGGCTTATTGATGGTAACTCCGGTAGGAAACACGGAGGGATAGGCCTGGGCGGAAGCGGTAAAGCCCAGGGCCAGCAGAGACGCCAGCAGTACTTTTCCAAAGCTGCGCATGGGATTTCTCCACGGTTTGAGGTGTTGTAGAAAGACTTGTCGCAATATGCGAAGGTTCAGCAAGGTTATACAGCATTTCGCACCCGACATCCAGAGAAACCAAAGGGTGTTCTCTGGATGTCGGGAAAATGTTACCACTGACGCACCTGTTTTTTCTGGGCTCCTGCCTTGGCGGCGCGGGCCTTCATGACTTTTGTTGTGTACGCTTTGCCGCACAGAACAAGGGAAAAGAGATGCAGAAAGGCCGCTCCTTTTCCAGAGACGGGCAGGAAAAGAAGCGGCCTTGGAGAAGAGCGCGGACGTCGCGCCGGGTGGAAAAGCGTATGATTGACTACTTGACGACCTTGACCACTACGTCGCCCTTGCGTTCCACGTCGGGCAGGACCTTCCAGTCTGCGGGATCAAGCGGAGAAACCTTGAGTTCCGCGGGCTTCTTCATAGCCTTGAGCTGCGGGCAGTAGTCATAGGGATACAGGGTGGTACGGGAAATCACGGAAGGATAGACGTATTCCCACACGATGGAGCCGCCATCGGGATGGGTGGCGTCGGGCTTCACCTGGAAGGCGCGGCCGGCGTAGTCTTCGGAAATGAGCACGTTGCCGTTGTCCATCTTGTAGGCGGATCCCTTGTACTTGCTCAGAAGACGCACGTTACCGGCAAGAGCGGGCATGTAGCGCCACACGGCCTTGCTGGTGGTGGGGTCGATTTCCCATATCACGGTCTGGGCGGCATGAGCGCCGTTGCGGGTGAACAGGCCGTTGTCGAACACCATGATGTTGCCGGCGCCGGGCTTGCCCTTTTCGATCATGATGGGTTCATGGCACTGGCCGAGGCCGCCCATGGCCTTGAAGCCCTTCAGAGACCAGACGATGTCGCCGCTGTCCTTGTCGATGATGACGAATTCATCGAAATGACGGGGGTTGTAAAGAATGTTGCCGGGCTTGAAGCGCTTGTCGCCGGCGTCGTACCACTTGTTCGGAGGAATGATGGAAAGGGTGTTGCCGTGCGTCCAGTCAGCCATGCCGGTGAGGGGCATGTAGCGGTTGATGTCGAGATGATCGGAAGAGCTCCACGACCACACGACCTTGCCCTTGGGATTCACTTCAATGAGCATGTCGCCGCGCAGCTTGGCGTTCTTGCGGTCCTGGGTGCCCCACCACTGGGTGGTCTGGTTTTCAACCTTCTTGATGACGCTGTCGGGCACGGTTTCGTAGCAGAGAATCAGGGTGTTGCCGTTGGGCAGGCGGCGGCCGTCGTGATGGGGGCCGAGCTTGGTGGCGAAGTTCCACACCACCTTGCCGTCCCAGTCGTATTCCGTCACTTCGCTGCGGGTTTCACTGAAGCTCAGCAGATGGCCGTCGGGCAGCAGGTAGCACTTTTTGTTGTTTCCGAGATCCTTCCAGGAGTGTACGACGTTGCCGTTCATGTCCATGAGGAAGACCACGTCGCTGTCTTCGGCTCTGGGAACGTCGGCCACGCTGTTGAAGTCGGGAGCGCCCTTGAAGGCTTCACGGTTGTCCACTTTGGCGTAGATGTCCTTGAAGTCCACGCTGATGAGCACATAGCCGTTCTGAGCCTGCGCAGGGTCATAGACCGTGGTGCCGGTGGGATAAACACTGGGAGCCGCCAGCGCGGAGGCGCTCATGCCCAGAAAAAGTCCCATGGCCGCTGTGGCAAAAAGTTTTTTCATACGCTTCCCTCCTCAGGGTTAATAGCTGTGCATTCCGGTGGGAATTTCCGTTTCGTACACCACGTCGCCGCCTTCTTCCGTGGGGCCGAGCATGCCGAAGATGACGGCGGTCATGCCGGGCACGTTGCGAAGATCGGAAGCGGTCTTGAACGGACCGTTCTTTTCGCGGTAGGCGACAATGGCCTTGGCGAGGTCTTCATCAATGATGCCGTCCGTGACTTCCACAAGGATGTCGGCCGGAGCCTTGTTGAAGCTGATCGTGTCTCCCTCGGCCATGGCCGCGCAGGGAAGAAACAACGACAAGGCCAGGGCGCAGGCTCCTGTTTTCCAGAAATTGTTCACAAGATCCTCCTGAACGTTTGTTCTGCGAGGGCAGGTTCTCGCACGGCAGGACAGCTCTCGGCAGAAAGTGAAGATTTATGGGCTGAAAACAGGCCGCGAAGGCGGCAGAGGTGCCTTGGCGCTTCCGCCCGGAGAAGGGCGGAAGGCGCTTTGGCGGAAGGTTGAAGGATGAGTGGCGGGCCGGAAGACGGCGGGAATCAGTACGACTTCATGCCGGGCAGGGCGTTGGGATTGAAGACGAGGTCGTTTTCTTCCTCGATGGGATCGAGTTCACGGATGAGCTCTTCCGTCATGCCGGGGATGTCGTTCAGGTCTTCGATGCGGGTGAATCTTCTCCCGGAGCGCGCTTCAACAATGGCCTTTGCGGTCTGCATGGGCAAAACGACGCCTTCCTCGGCGCAGTCGCGCACCATTTTCTTCGCGCTGGCCCTGTTGAAGCTGAAGGACCCGGCATACGCAGGCGCAGCGGCAAGGCAGGCTGCAATCAGCGGTATGGCAATGCGGGGCGTATGCATGGGGTTCTCCGTAAATCAGCACTTGGAAGGAGCCAGGGTGAGCTCGGCGTCGGGATCGTACCACAGGGTACCGCCGTGCTCAATGGGATTGATGGCCTGAAGCGTGTGGTTGTCCAGCCCCGGTACCTTCAGGAAGTCTTCGGGCAGTTCAAAGGGCTTTTTCTTGGCCATGTCCACGATGGCGGCCGCCATTTCGGGGGTGATGTTGGCGTCGGGAATATCCATGAGCTGTTCGACCGTGGCCTTGTTCAGATCAAAGGCGTCGGGGCCGAGTTCCACGTCCTCGGCGGCGAGGGCGGGGGAGGCGGCGCAGAGGAACAGACCGAAAAGAAAGGCGAGAAGAGACTTTTTCATGCTGACTCCGTTTACTTGCCAGGCTGATAGGGAGTTTTGCTGGCAGGGATTTTGAACGTGACGTTTTCCGGCGGGGTAACGGCGAATTCCTGGGGCTTCTTGAGCTGCGGCACGTAGTCGTAGGGCACGCGGTAGGCGCGATAGACCAGGTTGAACTTGCCGTTGGGATTGTACCAGGGGCTGATGTATTCCCACACGATTTCGTGGTCGGGGGTGACTTCCTGGAACTGCCCCACGGCGCCGTTGGTGATGAGGGTGTTGCCGTTGGGCAGGCGCTGGGCGGAACTCACATAGTCGCTGTAGAACTTGTAGGTTTCGCGCAGGCCCATGGTGGCGGCGGAATGTTCCCACACCTTCTTGAGCGTGACCGGATCGAATTCAACAACGCGCGAGTAGTCGCGGCGGGCGTTGCTCCAGCCCATGGGGGCGGTGGGATTGCGTTCGCCGTAGCCGGCGAAGCCGCCGTTGTCGTACACCAGAATGTTGCCCGCGCCGGGCAGGCCCGCGGGAATCATGTGGCAGTGATGCTGACCCACGAACTGACCGAGGCGATACAGGGCTCTCTTGTATTCCTTGCCGCCGAATTCCCACTTGTCGTCGGGATAGAAGGTGGGGCCGATCTGCCAGACAATCTTCTTGGTGGCCTTGTCGATGATGAAGCAGGTGTTGAGCTGGCGGCAGGAGCAGATGATGTTTTCGGGGTTGAAGGCCGCGTACTTCACGGGATCCTCGTCGTACCAGTGGTTGGGGCCGAGGTAGGAGGCGGCGTTCATGTGCATCCAGTCGGCGGCCTTCACGCCGGGAGTGCGGGTCATCTGCCAGGTGGGGAAGCGGTACATGGTCTTCTTGAGATCTTCGGGGAGCTTGAGCTCGTCGAAGTGCTCGAAGGCCTTCCAGTCCCAGACGATGTTGTTGTCCTTGTCCACTTCAAAGAGGTAGTCGTCGTCGAGGGGCTTTTTCTTGGTGATGGCGGGATTCTCGGTGAACAGATGGGAGAGCACGAGAATTTTGCCGTCGGGCTTGTAGCTCACGTCCATGGTGGGGCTGTAGTAGCCGGTGGGGTTGCCTTCCACCTGGAAGTCGTGATGCATGCCGGCGAGCGGAATGTTGCGCACGATCTTGCCGTTCCAGTCGCAGATGGAGAGGTCGGCGGACATGGGATCGCCGAAGGTGCGGCCCTTCATTTCCGGCTTCTGACGGGTGGCGCCCATGATGTAGCCGCCCTTCAGCAGCTTGGCGGGATGTTCCAGTTCGCTGACGTTCTTCCATTCATGAACGACGTTGCCGTTCATGTCGATGAGCACGCAGCCCTGACCTGCGGTTTCCACGCCGAAGACGGTGTAGCCGTTCCAGCATTTTTCCGGCTTGTAGATGGTGGTGCCGTGGGGGAATACCGAAGGAAACGCCCAGCTGAGGGAAGGCGCGGCCGTGGCCGCGGCGGCTGCGGACAGACCCATGAGGAATTGACGACGATTCATGTTTCTTCCTTTGTGAAGGTGAAGGCAAAATAATCAACAATATGATAGCAAAGAGTATGCCATAATGTTTTTTACTGAAAAATCAAGGGGATTGTCCCTGAAATAATGACGAACCGTAAGAGATGCCGCACAAAAGGACGGGGGCTGTGCGAAAAACCGCACGCTTTTTTCTCTTGCGGCGGCGCGGACCATGATGTTTTATGAATCTGAGGAGAGAATCATGCGTCGCTGGTCCGTATTTGTGCTGTTGTTTTTTGTTCTGCTTGCGGGATTTGTGCGGACGGGCGAAGCCGCGTCCGTGCCGGACCGGGCAAACAGTCTTGTCATCGGCGTTCCTCCGCATTCGGCGCCGCTGTCGTTTCTCAACGAAAAGCGGGACGGCCTTCTCGGGCTGGCCGTGGATCTCAGCGTGAAGATGGCCGAGGAGCTCGGCAAGAAGATAGTATTCGTGCAGAGCAACGCGCGCAAGCTGGAGCAGAAGCTGCAGCGTGGCGAAATAGACGCCATGGTGGGGCTCCTGCCCGTGAATCTGCAGAACGATTTTTCCGACGTGCTGGTCACGCCGCTGGCGCTGAACCGCGCCATTCTGGTGGCGGGGCAGGAACATCAGTTTTCCATGGAGAGCGATCTTGCGGGGCACAGGGTCATTCTTCAGCGCGGGGACGCCTACATACCCAAGATGCTGGACATGGGCTGCACCGTGGTGCAGGCGGACTCCATCACCAACGCGCTGAACCGTCTGATGGCCGGTCAGGCCGACGCCTACGTCGCAAGTTCGGTGGAAATGGCCTTCTACATCGTGCAGAGCAAGGAATACCGGAACATCCGGGTCATGGGCGGTTCGCTGGAGCGCATTCCCATGGTGATGATGGTGGGCAGACGTTCCGGCCTGCTGGAGCGCCTGACCAGCGCCCTGGTTCATCTTGAAGAGAACGGCGAAGTGGAGCGTCTGCGGTCGAAATGGCTGGGACGTTCGCTGTACGTGCCCAGCCTGTGGGAACTGTACCGGTATCACATTCTGTGCGCGGTGGCGCTGCTGGCCTGCATATTCATTGCGTCCGTCACCTGGATTTACGCGCTCAAGCGTCAGGTGCGCAAGGTTTCGCGCAGGCTCATACGCTCGGAGCGCAAATATCGCGATCTCATTGAGGAATCGCCCGACATTATTCTTCTTCTCGATGAAAACGGGCGCATCACGCTTTCCAACCGGGCGGCGAGAAGCGTGCTTCACATTGCCGGGAGCGGCTACAGCGCCATGCTCATGGAGGCGCTTTGCACCGAGGTGAACGGCTGTCTTGAGCGTTTTGTGCAGCTCATTCCGCGGCAGGGCGCGCTGCGGCGGGAAATCACGCTGGCGGCGGGCACGGATGAGGAGCTGGTGCTGGAAGTCAATCTGTTCATGGCGGACATGGAAAGCTCGCCCTACGCCATATGCCTGATAGGCCGCGACATGACGGAACGGCGCAGGCTCGACGCGCAGGTCATGGAAATGGAGCGGCTTGCCGTGCTCGGCAAGCTGGCCGCCGGGGTGGCGCATGAGATCAACAATCCCATAGGGATAGTGATGGCGCATGCGGAAATTGCGCTGGAGGACTGCCCGGAAGACAGTCCGCTGCGGCCCATGCTGAAGGCCATCTACCGCAACGGCGAGCGCGCGGTGAACACCACGCGGCGGCTGTTGAACATGGCGCTGCCGAGCTCCGTGGAATACGAAACGCAGAATCTTGCGCAGATCGTGCGGGAAGCGCTGTTTTTTCTGAAGCCCCGTCTTCGCGCCGTGAGGGTGGACGCCGCCATGCTGCCCGCAGAGCTGTGCATCCGGGGCAACCGCATCCTGCTGGAACAACTGGTGCTGAACCTGCTCATCAACGCGCTGGACAGCATGGAAAGCCGTGCGGAAGAGGAGCGGGCGCTGGTCATTGAAGGGCGGTGCCGGGAAGGGCGCGCGGTGCTGGACATTTCCGACACGGGCAGCGGCATCAGCGAAGAGAACCGGAAGAAGATTTTCGATCCGTTTTTCTCCACCAAGGGCAACAAGGGCTTCGGCCTCGGGCTGTACATTTCCCGGCACATTGTGGAGCTGCATGAAGGCGACATCGACGTAAGCTCGGAACTGGACGCAGGTTCCACCATGTCGCTCTCGTTTGCTGTCGTCCAAAAGAGCGGATGCTGACGCGGGGCGCAGCGCGGCGGCCGGAAAGGCGGGGCAATGCGCGTGCCTCCTGTTTTCGCGACGCGGCAATCCTTTGCGGGTGAGCTGACCGCGCCTGCGGGGCGGAACCGTCGCCCGCCCATTTCTGCCGAATGCCGCCGAGTCTCTTTGTTTTTGCTGCCTTCTCTGCGCGCCTGCGGAGAAGGTGCCTCACTCATGCATCCACGCCGAGAAAGAGAACCTTTGCTGCTTGCCCGTGGGGCAGGGCTGCCGACTGTGAAAGAGAGATCCGGCTTGCGGGTTTGCGGAAAGGTGGCGGGCAGTTCGCGTCCCCGTCGCCGTTGGTCTTTGCTGCGCGCCTGCCGGAAATGTCTTGCGCCGGAGCGTTTTGCCTGCCTTTTTGTCCTCTGCCCGGCGTTGCAGCTTGTAAACCGGTTGTTTTCTTTGCGGCCCGGGTCGCGCTTGTCCGGCGGCGTCGTCTCGCCCGCCGAGGTGGCGCGGGGTACGTTTCCGCGCCGCACAGGGAAGGGCGCAGGATCAGTCGGCTTTGCTCTCCTGAACGTTCCTGGCCGCTCCCGGTGCTCATCCTCCCCCGGAAGCTTCGGCTTGTCTTCCGTCCCTTGTTCGCTGCCGCAGAGAAATTGGCGCGCCCTGCGAGTGAGCGCCTGCGTGCTTGCGGCTGAGACGGACTCGAGAGCATCAGAAAAGGCCGGAAAGACTGGCTTTCCGGCCCTGTTTGATGAACGGCGTCCATCGGCAGCGTTGCGATCGGAATTTTCGGAGTTTCGCCCCTTCGCTCCGGCCGCAATATCTGCCGGCCCGGCGGGACGTCGGACTCACGCTGCGCGCATGGTGTGCGCCGCGTGCCGAAGCATCCCTGCCGGAGCTGTGAGCGCGCCGACTACTTGATGTACTGGTTTTCCCACTTGGTCATGGTGCCGTCGGCCTTGATGCCGGCCATCCAGTCGTTCACGGCCTTGAGCAGATCGGGATGATCCTTGGTCATGAGCACGCCGAAGTGGTTTTCGGTGAAGGGCTTGTCCACCAGAGGAGCGGCAACCTTGGGGTTGTCCTTGACGTAGCGGACGGCTTCCATGGTTTCGGTGATCATGACGTCGGCCTTGCCTTCGCCCACGAGACCGGGAATTTCAGCGTTCTGCTCGTGCATGATGAGCTGAGCCTTGGGCGTGGATTCCTTGGCGAACTTTTCGTTGGTGCCGCCGGGGTTGTACATGACGCGCACGGAAGGCTTGTTCACGTCGGCGAGGGACTTGAACTGACCGGCCTTGGTCTTGGTGACCAGAATGGTCTTGCCGAAGGTGAGGTACGGATCGGACATGGCCATGACCTGCTTGCGGGCGTCGGTGACGGTGATGCCGCACATGGCCACGTCGAACTTGCCGGCGAGGGTGTCGGCCTGCAGGGTCTTCCAGGTCGTGGGCACGTATTCGAGCTTCACGCCGAGCTTCTTGGCCAGAGAGGCGGCCATTTCGGCGTCGAAGCCTTCATACTTGCCGGTTTCCTTGTTGAGATAGCTCATGGGCTTGTAGTCGCCGGTGGTGCCGACGAGCAGCTTGCCGCTGGACTTGATTTCCGCAAGGCTGCGGGCGTCGGCGTTCTGAGCGACGAGGCCGGTGGCGGCGGCGATCAGCAGGGAGGTCATAAGAATTTTCTTGAACATGGGATCATCCTCCTGAAAGATGAATGGTAGCCTGCTTAGAGTAGAGGCATTGAAGGGCGCTGTCCAGTGCTCCGGAAAAGATCGACGGTCGGTCAGAAACGTTTTTTTCTTCATGATTTCGCGTATCAGGAACGATATCGACGCCGCAGTAAAGAAAAAAAACATATTAAAATCGTCAAAAAGATGAGGCGGGAGCACTCGTCTTTGCGGAGAAGGAAGGCGTTGTCGCGCGCCCGGAGGCGGGAACGAGGTTGCGCCCGCTGCGGAGATGGGCGCATGAGACCGTGTGCCGACACTTGCACGGAAGAGAGCGCCCACATGCAGAAAGAGCGCCGATTCCTGCAAATCGACGCTCTTTGATGAGATGTTTTGCTGCCGGAAAGAGTTTCTACAGCCAGCGGAACCAGTCCTTCCAGGAGCCCTGCTGATGCTCGCGCATGCTCTGGGCTTCTTCCTTGCGGTATTTCAGGAAGGCGGCTTCGCCCTTGGTCTTGGCGTATTCCGCTTCTTCCTTCACGTCGGGGAAGTTGCGCACCACGTACTCATAGCGCGTCCAGGCGGCCTGATAGTTTTCCATGCCCCAGAACACGTTTGCGATGAACAGTTCGCGCTGGGCCAGCGTCTTGCGGCAGGCGGCAATCTGTTCCACGGCGTTTTTGCCGTATTCGGTGTCGGGGTATTCCTGATGGAGCCTGGTGAAGTATTCCAAGGCCTCGTTCACGGGCGTGGCCGAATGATCGATGGACGTGTAGGAATTCTTCAGCGACATGCCGGTCTGATACAGCACATAGGGGATGGCTTCATGGCGGGGATGCAGCGTTTCAAAGTCCTTGTAGGCTTCCGCGGCGAGCGGATATTCGCCGTCAAGGTAGTGCGCGTCGGCCAGCGCCAGTTCAGCTTCTATGACGTAGGGGCTGAAGGGAAAGTCATCCTTGATGCGGGTGTAGTACACGATGGCCTGCGAATAGTTCTTTTCACGCATGGCGTCGTTGCCGGCCTCGAATATTTCCTGCACGGTGTCGTCCGCCGGGGGCAGGAAGTATTCGTCCACAAGGGAACAGCCGCTCAGGAAGATGGTGCAGGCAAGCATTCCCATAAGAAGCAGTTTACGCATTCCATTGCTCCAGATAAGACGAAGCGGCCGTTGCCGCCGTCGCTCCGTCGCCCACGGCGCTGCTGACCTGTCGGCAGCGCTTGGCGCGAATGTCGCCCGCGGCGAAAATGCCGGGAATGTTCGTGCACATTTCGGCATCCGTCAGCACGAAGCCTGCGGCGTCGCGGTTGACGCCCTCGGGCAGATAGCCGCTGACGGGCTCCATGCCCACGTAGATGAACACGCCCTCCACGGGGATCACGCGGGTTTCCCCGCTGTCCAGGCGGCGGACGGCCACCGAGTCCACGCCCGCGGTTCCGCCGCGGATTTCATCCACGACGCTGCCGGTGACGAGCTCGATGTTTTCGGCTTCGCGAACCTTGTTCTGATAGATCATCGCCCCGCGGAAGGCGTCGCGGCGGTGAATGAGATAGACCTTGTTGACGATGCGGGAAAGGTACAGCGCTTCCTCAAGGGCGGAGTTGCCGCCGCCCACCACGGCCACGTCGCGGCCGCGATAGAAGTTGCCGTCGCACACGGCGCAGTAGGAGACGCCCTTTCCGCTGAACGTATCTTCGCCCGGAGCGCCGAGCTTGCGGTGATGCGCGCCCGTGCAGGCCACCACGCTTTTGGCTTCCAGCGTCTTGCCCTCGGCCAGATGGAGGCGGAAGGTGCGGCCTTCGGTCTGCTCCATGGAGAGCACCTGACCGCGCACGCGTTCCACCGGATAGGAGGCGAGATGCGCGTCAAAGAGGTCGGCCAGTTCCCATCCCTTGATGCTCTTGGGAAAGCCGGGATAATTTTCGATTTCGGCGGTGCTGAGTATCTGTCCGCCCGGTGCGGCGTTCTCGACGAGAGCCACGCTCACGCCGGAGCGGACAAGATACAGGGCCGCGGTGATGCCCGCAGGCCCTGCGCCGATGACTACGGCGTCGTACAGCATCAGAGAGCCTTTTCGATCATGCCCACGAGGTGGGACTTGGCCACGGCACCGGTCACCTGATCGACGACTTCGCCGTCCTTGAAGACGATGAGGGTGGGAATGGCGCGGATGCCGAAGAGGCTGGGCACGCGGGTATTTTCATCCACGTTGACCTTGCAGACGAGCACCTTGCCGTCGTATTCGGCGGCGAGCTCTTCCACGATGGGGCCGATGCCGCGGCAGGGGCCGCACCAGGGAGCCCAGAAGTCAACGAGAACCGGAATGGAGGATTTGATGACGACGCTTTCAAAAGTGGCATCAGTAACGGCGGTGGACATTGGTGAACTCCTTCATAAATGGCTTGTGGCGAGCGCCGGAACGCATCCGGCGCGTCTCCGTCTTATCACGAAAAAAAATGATGCGGAATGATTGTAGGTACGGGGTATGTCTCTGTCAAGGCAGAGCGTGTCCGAAGGGCTTCCAGTCCTGCGGAATGACCTGTCCGCGGGGGATGGCGGAAAGCGAGAGATCGTGGACGCGTCCGGCCTTGGCCATGTGCCAGCCCGCCCGGGCTATCATGACGGCGTTGTCGCCGCACAGCGACAGGCGGGGAATGAACAGCGGAATGTGCTTCTTTTCCGCAAGTTCGGCGAATTTCTTGCGCACCACGCTGTTGGCGGCCACGCCTCCGGCCACCACGATGCTCTTCGGCGTGAACAGGTGCATGGCGCGCTCGGCCTTGATGGTCAGGGTTTCCGCAATGGCCAGAAGGTAGGAGGCCGCGGCGTCGCACAGTTCCTGACTTGCAAGATCGAGCCTTTCGCGGGCCGGGGTGTCTCCGGCGGGAAAATGGGCGTGCGGATGCTGGGAGAGCCAGAGCGCGCCTGCGGTCTTGAGTCCGCTGAAGCTGAAGTCGAGATTGTCGTTGTGGGTGTAGGGCCGGGGGAAGAGATGCGGATCGGCCGTGCCCTTCTTGCCGAGGGCGTCGAGCAGCGCGCCGCCGGGATAGGGCAGGCCCGCGGCCTTGGCGAACTTGTCGCAGGCTTCGCCCGCCGCGTCGTCGATGGTTTTGCCGAGCACCGTCATGTCCACGGGGCCGTCCATGCGGTAG
>NZ_DBMAHT010000012.1:0-34144 GCF_057866825.1 Mailhella sp. | reverse complement strand
CGGCCGAACGTCATCGGCGCGGGCGAACCCGGCGAAAAGAACTTCACCTGCCGCCTGGCGGGCAAGTCGTGCCTCGCGGGCGACGTCATCGGCGAATATTCCTTCGACGAGCCGCTCAAGAGCGGCGACAGGCTGGTGTTTCTTGACATGGCCATCTACAGCATGGTGAAGACCACCACCTTCAACGGTCTGCGCCTGCCCTCCATCGCCATCTGGGACTCGGAAACCGATCAGCGCCGCGTCACCCGCACCTTCGGCTACGAGGACTTCCGCAGCCGCCTGTAACCGAACGCCGAAAGGACGCCCTCGATCTTCCGGGCGTCGCCGCGCTCCGACAAACCATAAACGAACCCCGACGGGATGCCCGCCGGGGTTTTTCTTTGCCCGCAACGCGCCGCAGGCATCCTGCGCAGGAACCGGACAAGGCTCCTTCCCCGGCGCAGAACATTTCCCGCCGCGGCACAAAACCATGCCGGAAAATGCCGTTCTCACGGCACATCCGCGTCTTTCCCTGTGCAAAAGCAGGCATCGGCAGCATCAAAAAACTTTCATGATGCAACACTTAAACCAAGCATAAAAGTATTATCATACTATTATAATACACATGTAAAAATGTGTTTTTTGCTCTAATAAAACTCATACATAAGCGCATAATAACGTGTAAAAAACTGAACATTCTAATCATTATCATATTGTTTTCGTCATAAAAAAGAAACTATACCTTTTTCATGCCTTTCATCAAAGGCCACAATCCTGACTTCTTTCTTCGGCATCAGTCATGGAACGTTATCCATGCGGAAGGCGGTCAGGCAAAACAGTGGGAAGGTATGATATGAAAAAGCTTCTTACCCTCATGCTGGCGGCGGGAATGACGCTCGCTGCGGCGAACGGCGCGCAGGCCGTGGACGTCAAGGTCAGCGGAACCTACGACTTTTCCTTCAGCGGCTCCGACAATCTCAACGGCGACAACTCCTTCATGAGTGATTCCGACTATCGCCACAACACCGGCAGAGAGCTGAATCAGCATCACTTCGACGTGTATCAGCGTCTGCGTCTCGGCATGGACTTCGTCATGTCCGAGCAGCTTTCCGCGTTCTATCAGGCGCAGATAGGCATCTTCAACTGGGGCGGCTCCTACAAGGGCGCGAGCAAGATGGAAAACGACGGCGGCGCTCTCGGCACCCGCGCCACCAACATCACCACCCGCCTCGCCTACCTCGACTGGATGATTCCTCAGACCGACATTCATGTCCGCATGGGCCAGCAGGAAGTGCTGCTTCCCAACTACGTGGCCGGCAGCCCCATTCTCGACGATCCCGCCACCGGCGTGTTCATTTCCGCTCCCGTGACCGACACCTTCTCGGCCAACGCCTTCTGGATGCGCGCCGTGTCCGATCCGCTGAAGAACTCCTACGGCGAATACGAATACGACAACGCCGACGTCGATCTCTTCGGCCTCATCGGCGACTTCAAGTACGATTACTTCCGCGTGACCCCCTGGGGCATGATCGGTCACGGCGGCAGCAACTTCGGCGACGTGTCCAACGCCGGCCCCACGCCTTCCGGCCTGCTGCCCTTCAACGGCATGAACCGCCTCAGCTGGAACAACGGCACGCTCACCGCCACGCCCGACGGTTCCGATTCCACGCTCTGGTTCGCCGGCCTCGGCGGCGAATTCACCTTCTTTGATCCGCTGCGCCTCGCCCTCGACTTCTATTACAGCGGCAACAAGAACGACAGCGCCTCCACGGAACGCGAAGGCTGGTACCTCGCCGCCCTCGCCGAATACCGTCTGCCCTGGTTCGTGCCCGCGGTGAAGGCCTGGTACGCTTCCGGCGACGACAGCAAGGTGACCAACGGCTCCGAACAGCCCCTGTACCTCTCCGGCGGCTTCGAGCCCGGCGCGAGTTCCTACTTCAAGGGCCGCTTCAACATCGCCAACACCATAGACAACGGCAGCGCCGGCGGCACCTGGGGCGTGAGCGCACAGCTCAACAACATCAGCTTCATCGAAGACCTTTCGCACGATCTGCGCGTCACCTACTTCCGCGGCACCAACAGCAGCAACATGCCCAACATCATCAACAACGTGTACGGCGGCTCCGTCACTCCCGCCAACTACCTCACCACCAAGGACCACGTTGTGGAACTCGATTTCGACACCTCCTACCAGATCTACAAGAACTTCGTCTCCGTTCTGGAACTCAGCTACGCCTTCCAGGACTTTGACGGCGGCGTGTGGAAGAACGCCGCAGGCGAAGACGGCGACTTCTCCAACGCCTGGCGCGCCGCGCTGAACTTCCGCTACCGCTTCTAGCCCGTTTTTTGGTCCTGCCGTCCCCGCCTTTCTGTTCTCAGTCATTCCGGGAGAAAGCCGGATCCCTCAGGCGACCGGACTCGAAAAAAGGCCGACTCTTCGGAGTCGGCCTTCTTTTTTAATGTCCCTGTCCGGTGCGCCGATGCAGGCGGCCCAAAACGCGAAAGGTCGCCCCGCTTCGCGCGACGCCATGAGCGCAGGCAGCGCGCAGGACGAAACAACGCCGGGCGTTTTCCCCGTCCGCAAAGGAGCGCGCATCCGTCCTCAAAGCGGCGCTGTACTTCCCTGAAAAAACAGGGCACTATGCCGCAAGGAGGATTCCGTCATGGAAAACGCCGGTTGCGCATGGAGCCGAAACGACGCTCTTCTGCGCCGCTATCACGACACCGAATGGGGCGTTCCCGTGCGCGACGACAGACTGCTTTTCGAGCATCTGACGCTGGAAGTCATGCAGTGCGGCCTGAACTGGCTGCTCATGCTGAAAAAGCGGGAAATTTTCCGGCAGGCGCTGGCGGACTTTGATCCTTCGCGCCTCGCCGCCTTCACGGAAAACGACGTAAACGCCGCCCTTGCCGTTCCCGGCATGATACGCTCGCGGCGCAAGGTGGAAGCCGTGGCCGCCAACGCGCGCGCATTTCTCGACGTGCAGAAGGAATTCGGCTCCTTCCACGCCTGGCTGTGGAACTTTACCCACGGACGCATGCTGGTGTACGAAAGTCACGCCGCGTCCGTTCCGGCCAGCAACGAACTTTCCGACCGCATCAGCGCGGCGCTGAAAAAACGCGGCTTCCGCTATGTGGGAAGCATCACCGTCTATTCTCTGCTTCAGGCCTGCGGCGTCGTCAACGATCACGAACCGGACTGTCCGCGCTTTTCCGAAGTCATGCGCGGCGTCGAAGTGGCGCATCCGGAACGCCGGGCCCCTCTTTCGGAGGAATCATGAAACTGCTCTCCCTGATCGTTTCCCTGGCCGTGACGCTGGGTGCGCACGCCGCCTGCGCCGCGCAAAACTCCGTATCGACCTACACCGAAGAAGCGCCTTCCGTCAGCATCCGCGCCACCTGGCAGCGCTTCGGCCTGCTCCGGCCGGACAACGCCTCCGACGACACGGTGCGCAACGCCGTGGCCGCCTTCCGCAGCATGGCCGCCGAAGAGTGCGAACAGATGCGTTCGCTCCGGGCCGATGAGCCCGACATGCCCGAACACACGTACGAAATGGATCTTGAAGGCGTGATTTCCGGCAACGACAAGGTGACGGGCATACTCTGGAAGGACTATCAGTACCTCGGCGGAGCCCACGGAAGCCTGACGCTGAGCAGCCGCAACTACACGCGCTCGGACGGCAGGGAGGTGCGTCTTCAGGATCTTTTCCGCAGACCTGACAAGGCGCTGACGCTGCTTAGCGAGCTGTCACGAAAGAAACTTGCGCAGCGCGATCTGCCGCAGGACATGGTGGAAGCGGGCACCGCGCCCGATCAGGAAAACTTTCAGGTCTTTCTGCTGGAAAAGGACGGCATTACCCTGTATTTCAACCCCTATCAGGTGGGGCCGTGGTCGGAAGGCGTGGTGACCGTCACGCTGTCTCTCCGGGAGCTTGCCGCCGCCGAGCCGCACACGGCCTACTGGAAATAAACGCTCCGGCCGAGCCTTCCCTCGGCGCGACGTCCGCAAACACTCCGGGCCGCGCAAAAAAACGCGCTGTCGTCCTTCGCAGGGCAGAGGGCGCGCCGCAAAAACGTCAGGCCTTCGACGCGCCGTTGCCGGTTCGTCCGGCCTCTGCCCCTCTTTTCGAGGGGGCAGACACTCAAGGCCCAAACGACTCCGCGCCGTGCGGCACGCCATGGTCAAGGCACGCCGCGCATTGCACGGCTTTCTCGTCTTTTTATTCCCCGCAAAGCGCCTGCGCAGCTCGCGGAGCTCTCGCCCGAGGGAGGGCCCTGCGAGCCGAATGCGGGCTACCCGCGCGACTGCGCGAGTCCGCGCTTCATGGTCTCAATGCGACGCCACGACGCCTTCACCCGCTCCGGGCTGATGCGCCCTTCCCGCACCAGCGAGGCGAGCGCCTGAAACACCTTGTCGTGCAGCAAGGGGTCATAGGACAAATTGTTGCCGAAGAGCAGAATGTCGTTGCCGGCAAGCACGGCAAGGCGCACCCGCTCTTTCAGCGAGCTCCCGGACACGGCTCCCATCTGCAGATCGTCGCTCACGACCACGCCCTGCCAGCCGAGCCTGCGGCGCAGCAGCTGATCCACCACGGCGGGCGACAGCGAAGAGGGAAGATTCACGTCGAGGCCGCGATGATACACGTGCGCCACCAGCACCATGCCGGGCCAGCCCCGGCGGAAGGCCTCCGCATAGGGCGCAAGCTCTTCCCGGCTCCACGTCTGCGTGACGTCCGGCAGTTCATGATGAGAATCCTTGCCCGCGCTGCCGAGTCCGGGAAAATGCTTGAGCGCGGGCAGCACGCCCGCACGGTACAGGCCGTCGGCAAAGGCCAGAGCCCGCGGCGTCACCTGCGCAGAGTCGGAGCCGAACAAACGTCCGGCATCGCCGAGTCCCGGGCTTTTCGCCGAGCGACGCAGATCGACCACGGGAGCAAGATCCACGTTGATGCCGAGCTCTGCCATCTCACGCCCGGCCCTGAAGCCGAGCGAACGCACGTTTTCCGGCGACATGCGGCCCATCTCCTCGGCCGAAGGCAGCGGCTGAAAACCGCGCTCCGACTTCAGACGCCGCACCTTTCCGCCTTCCTGATCCACGGCCACGAGCAGCGTGCGGCGCGACGCCTTCCGCAGCGAAGACACGAGCTTCTTCACCTGCGACGGCGACTCAATGTTGTATAATCCGCTCTTTTTCGGCGACCTGTCGAACAGAATGACGCCGCCGATTCGTCCCGCAGCCACGGCGTCGATGACGGGCTGCGGCGCTTCCAGACCGCGGAAGCCCACCATGATCATGGATCCGATCATCTCTTCCAGGGAAGGTTCGTTCTGCGCCGCCGCGCACGGATGCGGAAAAAGCCAGACAAGCGCCAGAACGGCCACCAGAAATCTATGCACGGGAACCTTCGTCCTCCTCTTTGTCCTCCCGTTTCGCCACGGAAGGAAGTTCCCCCTTCGCGTAGCGTTCGGCAAAGGCGCGGAGGGCCTCAAAAAGCAGCAGCTTGAAATGACGGTTCACATCTTCCTTGCGGTAGTCGAACACCGTGGTCAGGGCGCGGGCCATGTCGCGCTGCACGCAGAGCATGAGCAGATACGGTGCCATGACCGTGATGATGCAGCTTTGCAGCGCGGGATCCTCGCGCGGAATGCCCGTCATTTCCGAAAGAAGCGAACCGATGCTCCGCTCCTTGGAAAGCGTGCTCGTCAAAAACGCCACTCCCCCCAGGGGCGAGGGCGCAATGAGCTCGTGCGCCCAGATTCTGGCGTACCAGCTCTGCCCGTCGTAGGCCGCGCCGATGTAGGCGTCAAGCACCCGCTCCAGCTTCTCCTCCACGGGAAGTTCCGCAGACGTGATGAGCTCCATCTGCCTCTCGTTCACGATGTGCTCATGAACCTCGTCGAGCACGGCGCGGTACAGATCGTCGCGACTGCCGAAATGATAGTTCACGGCAGCAATGTTGACGCCCGCCTCCCGGCAGATCATCTTGCTGGTGGTGTCGGCGTAGCCGTGTTCGGCAAACAGCCGCACGGCGGTGCCGAGTATCTGACGGCGCGTGGCTTCGCCGTCTTCGCGCGAGTGCTTCTTGCGGGAAAAAAACAGCATACGGGGGATCCTCTCGTCACGGAACGCTGCGCGCAGCATACGGCAAGAAAGGGCGGGCCGCAACGGCCTGCCAGGGAACGCAGCAGGGGAAAAGCATAAAAAAAGGCTGGGGCATCGTGGACGGCCATGCCCCAGAACCTTCATGGACGCCGAGGGGTGGCAGACGTCACGCGTATCTCTTTCATGACGTCTCGCCGTCCTTCCCCAGAAGGCGACCTGCGCGACAGAGGAATGGAGAGGTTGTATTCCTGCGCGCACCACGAGCGAAATTCGTCCCGTCGAAACGGGCCAGTGCTGTTTTCAGCAATATCAAATCTAAATTTGAATTTGAACAACTCCCCCGCTTCTGTCAAGTCAAAAATCGCGAGGCCGCTCAGCGCGCGGCAAAACGCCCTTCTCCTCTCCGGGGCATGTCCACGCAACCATCGATGATCCTTTGACTATTTTTTCTCACCTTGACAAAAGAAGAAAAGATGTCAGAAAAAATCCGCACTGTTCTTTTCCTCGAGGCTCTTCCATGTCCCTTCTTCCTTCCGCAAGCAGCAAAGCCACGCTGATCGGCCTGACCGCCCCCGTCTGCTGGGGCATGTCCGTCGGGCTGGTACGAAGCATCACGGAAGAATTCGGTCTGGCGGCCGGTCTTTCCGTGCTCTACCTCTCCACCTGCATCTTTCTGTTCTTTCTTCTCGGCCTGCCAAAGCTGAAGAACTACTCAAAAAAATATCTCTTTCTGGGCATTCCTACGGCCAACGTCTGCTCACTGTGCTTCTGCCTGTCGCTCTATCTTTCCGACGGCGGAGAGCAGACCGTGGAAGTGGGCATGGTCAATTATCTCTGGCCCTGCCTCGTGGTGCTTTTCGCCGTGCTCTTCAACGGTCAGAAGGCCCGCTGGTGGATCGCTCCCGGCGTTGTGGTGAGCTTTCTCGGCGTGATGCTCGTGCTCGGCGGCGACAAGGGCATTCAGCCCGGCCAGATATGGCTTCACGTGCAGAACAATCCGTGGAGCTATCTGCTGGCCTTCTGCGGAGCCGTGGCCTGGGCCGCCTATTCCAATCTCACGCGGGCGTGGTCCAACGGGCAGAATCCCACGCTCATCGTGTTCGCCATCGACTCATGCGTGTTCACCGCCATCTGGCTTGCGGGCTTCGGCGATCTGTCGCACGCCTCGATCATGGGCTGGGTGAGCGTGGCGGTGGGCGCCGTGGCCATGGGCGGCTCCTACGCCGCCTGGAGCTACGGAGTCACCAAGGGCAACATCACCGTGCTCGCCATCGCCTCCTATTTCACGCCGGTGCTCTCCTGCCTGTTCGCCACCCTGTGGATAGGCGCAAAGCTCGACGGCGCGTTCTGGCAGGGCGTGGCCGTCATCGTGCTCGGCTCCCTGCTGTGCTGGAGTTCCACGGTC
This sequence comes from Mailhella sp., assembly GCF_057866825.1. Taxonomy (NCBI): domain Bacteria; kingdom Pseudomonadati; phylum Thermodesulfobacteriota; class Desulfovibrionia; order Desulfovibrionales; family Desulfovibrionaceae; genus Mailhella; species Mailhella sp. The sequence goes on along the minus strand of NZ_DBMAHT010000012.1, from coordinate 26,657 downwards.
ATGCGCAAGTAGCTCCGCATTTCCCGCAAAATCAGGGCAAAAAAAAGACCGGAAGTTTCCCCGCAGGGTGCTTCCGGTCTTTCTTTTTTACATGTCGGTTCCGGCCAGTTTTGCCTCGTGGGCGGCGCGGAGCTGTCCGCAGGCCGCCTCGATGTCCTGCCCTTTGCTCTTGCGCACGATGGCCGTGATGTCCTTGGCCCAGAGCGCCTTTTCAAAGCGCAGAAGCTCTTCCGGCGAAGGCGCGCGATAGGGCGTGCCCGGCGTGGGATTGTAGGGAATGAGGTTCAGCTTGGCCTTGAGTCTCGCGCAGATGCGGGCGAGCTGCTTCACGTGTTCCGGCTGATCGTTCACCCCGGCGATGACCAGATATTCCAGGGTGATGCGTTCCCGCGTCTTGAGCGGATACTGTTCCAGCGCGCTGATGAGCTCCTCAAGGGGCCAGTGCGCGGCGCGGGGCATGAGCTTTTCGCGCAGCTCCTGATTGGGCGCGTGCAGCGACACGGCGAGAAACGCGAGTCCGCTGTCGCCGAACTCCCGCATGCCGGATTCGATGCCGCAGGTGGACACCGTGATGCGCCGGGGCGAAAAGGCAAGGCCCTTGGGATGTTCCAGCGTGCGCAGCGAATCCATGACCGTGGCCAGATTGAGCAGCGGCTCGCCCATGCCCATGTACACAAGGTTGCGGATGATGGGCCGCTCGGGCTGCGTGTCGTGAACGTAGGCGCGCGCTACCTGCACCTGACCGAGAATTTCGCCCATGGTCATGTTGCGCCGGAAGCCGAGCTTGCCCGTGCTGCAGAAGGAACAGGCCATGGCGCAGCCCACCTGCGTGGACACGCACTGCGTCATGCGCACGGAAAGATCGTTGGGGCGCTTGGGCGCGTCGCTGGGAATGAGCACCGTTTCCACGAGTTCGCCGTCGGCAAGCTCAAGAAGAAACTTGGTGGTGCCGTCGGAGCTTACGCGCACGTCGGCCACGGAGGGCCAGCGTATGTCGGCAATTTCCGCAAGACGGGCCCTGTCGTTCTGGGAAATGTCGGTCATGGCCTCGAAGCCGGACACGTTCTTCACCCATATCCACTGCCATATCTGCACGGCGCGGAACTTCTTGAAGCCGAGCCGCTCCACCACAAAACGTTCAAGGGCGGGATACGGAAGATCGCAGAGATTCACTTTGCTTGCATCGGACATGAACAATCCTCGGCCGCAGCGCGGTCAGTTTCCTTGAGGGTGTTATTCCGGCCGGGCCGGACAACGGAGCGCGTCGCGAAACGCGCCTGTGCGGCACACGACCGCCTTCAGCAATCGGCGCAAACAACGCCCAGATGCCGTTCCAGAATGTCGTTCAGCGCATCCCAGTCGCGGCAGGTCACGATTTCCTGCCGCAGCGCCCGCGCGCCGTCCAGATTCTTGACGTAGCGCGGCACGAAGGTGCGCATTTTCAAAAGCGCATGCTGCGGCGCGTAGCGACGGGCCAGCGCCGCGTGACGGCGTATCACGCGGGCCAGGGAGGCGCGGTCCGCGGGCAGATCGTCGAGCACGTCGCAGGCGTGCTGCGCGTCGAGCTTCCGGGAGCTTTCGCAGACGATGCCGGAAGAAGGAGGCAGTTCCCCTTCCATGGCTCCGGCGCGTATCATGGCGGCGTGTTCGGCGAACACGGCCGGATTCTTGAGCGCGCCTCTTGCGTACATGACCGACGACGCGCCGGTTTCCCGCAGCACGCGTATGCCGTCCGCCGCGGTGAAAAGATCGCCGCTGGCAATCACGGGAACAGGCAGCGCCTCGGCCAGCTCGGCCACGGCCTCATGCCGGGGAGAGCCGGAAAATCCCTGCGTCGCGTGGCGGGGATGCAGCGTGATCCAGCCTGCGCCGAGATCGGCAAGACGACGGGCCAGATCCAGATAGACTTCATGTTCGGCATCCCAGCCGAGGCGGATCTTGAATCCGACGCGGCCCGCTCCGGCGGCCCGCACCACGGCCTCGGCCACGCAAAGAGCATTCGGCACGTCGCGCAGCATGGCCGCGCCCGCGCCGGTCTTGGTCACCTTGGGCACGGAACAGCCCATGTTCACGTCGAACCACGAAAATCCCCGCTCGCGCAGAATGCGCACGGCCTGCTCCATGAACGAGGCTTCCGCGCCGAAAATCTGCACCACCAGCGGATGATCGCACGCCGTGCTGCCGTCTTCCAGCGCATCGCCCCCTTCGGGCGTGGTGGCAAGCAGCTCTTCGGTATTGCGCCCTCCATAGACCAGCCCCTTGGCGCTCACCATTTCCGTGCAGCACACGGCGGCGCCCATTTCCCGGCAGAGCAGCCGGAAGGGCAGATCGGACCAGCCGGCCAGCGGAGCCAGCCACGGGGCGTCGGGGCGAATGGGAAGTTCTGACATGCGGTATCCTTAAAACAAGCGGCGTTTTCCGGCGTTATGCATAGCAGGCGAAGGCCCTCATGGCAAGGCGGGCCCGGCAACGCTTTGCGCATGGCGGGAGGCGCGCGCCAACACGGCCGCGTCCACGCGCCTCGCTCCCGCTTCCAGAAGCCGTTCCGCGGCCCGTTCCATCGTGGCTCCCGTGGTGCAGATGTCGTCCACAAGCAGCACGTGCAGCCCCTTCACCTCGTCCGAGGCTTCAAAAGGCTGCTTCATGAGACTGCGCTGTTCCCTGTTCAGCAGCGACTGCGGCGTGAGGGAAATCGTTTTCACGAGCAGATCGACGCGCACCGGCACGCCGAGAGCCGCAGACGCGCGCCTGACCATTTCCCGGCACTGATTGAAGCCCCGGCTGCGCAGTCTGGCCCGATCCAGCGGCATGGGCACAATGACGTCCGGCCTGCTCGTCACCACATAGTGATTTGCGCATACCGCCGCAAACACCCGGCCGAGCGCGTCGAGCACGGCCAGCGAGCCGCCGAACTTCGCCCGCAGCACCAGATCGCGCAAAAGATCGTCGTACACGCCGAAGAAAAGAAATTCCCGCCACGGCGGCAACGCCCGCAGACAGTGATCGCAGGGCATGCAGGGCGCGTCTTCCAGAAGAGAGGGCTCGCCGCAGTACGGGCAGAATCCCGTGGTGCGCGGGCGCAGTCTTTTCCGGCAGTCGGGGCAGAAAAGCTGCGCCAGAACCTCTTCCACCTCAGGCACGGGCGCCGGAGCCGAAGGAGGTTCAAAGGGCTCGCGGCAGGCCGCGCAGCGCCGCTCCAAAAGCCCCAGAGCTCGCAGCGCCCGTTCGGCCGCATGAAAAAAGTTCGCGCCCCTTACGGCAGCACAAAACGGGAAAGACTTGCGGCAAATTCGACCACGCGCGCCGAAGCCTCCGCATGGCCCGCCAGATCCTCCGGCCCGTCGAGACCGTAGAGACGAAGCGGCTCCACCCATTCCAGCCCGAGCGCGAGGGCCATGTAGCGCAGCGTGCGCTCCGCGCCCTCGAAGAGCTTGTCGCCGCGAGGCCGCGCCCCGATGAGCACGGCCGTGACCGGGCGTCCGCCGCCGGGCTTGTCCGTACACTTCCAGAAGCGCTGCGCGCGGTCGATCCACGCCTTGGCCTGCGCCGGAAGATGATAAAAATACACGGGCGAAACCAGCACGCTCAAAGGCGCGCGGCACACGGCGTCAAAAAGCGCCTTTGCGCCGTCACCCGGCGCGTCGAGCGCGCAGCAGCCGGGATGCGCGTCGCAGAATCCGCAGGAAACGCAGGGCCGAACGCCCGCGTCCGCAATGCGAAACTCCCTGCACGGCGCGCCGAGAGCCTGCCGCACCAGAAGCGCGGCGGCGTCGCTGTTGCCGCCCCGGCGAGGACTGCACGAAGCCAGAAACACCGGCTCGATCATACCTTTTCCCCTTCCGTTTTCCTGCTCTTTGCCGAGGCCCGCCGCACGTTGCAAAAACGGCGACTTCTCGCCCAAAGGCGGGCCTTCCTCTGAATGCGCCGCTACCGGCCGGAATCGCAACGCCATTCCGCCAGAGCGGAACGCGGCGCGTCAACATGCGCCTTGAGCCCGGCGCAGCGCATCGCGCCGCCCCCTGCTCCGGCCGAAACGCGGGGCTTTCGGAGCAGCACCGGACGCCGCGGGCGAAGCCTCAGAGCGTGCAGTAGCAGTTGTGCGCGGCTTCGTAGCCCACACTGGTTTCCGGGCCGTGACCGGGATAGACCATCACGTTGCCGGGCAGCTTGTAGATGATCTCACGCAGGGACTTCACCAGGTCGTCGCCGTTGCCGCCGGGCAGATCGGTGCGGCCCACGGAACGGAAGAACAGAAGATCGCCCGTGAGCACGAGGCCGAGATCGGGGAAATAGTAGCAGAGACTGCCCGCAGAATGACCGGGCGTGTGCATGACGCGGCACGAAAGACTGCCCCACGTCACCTCGCCGGGAGCGAGCACCTCGGCCTCGAAGGGCTTCAGATTCATGCCGAAGCACATGCCCTTGCACAGCAGCAGGGAACGCTCGGCCCAGTCTTCCGCGCCGACCAGCGGCAGCATGCCCGTGGCGCGGGTCATGTCCGCGCAGCCGATGCAGTGGTCGCAGTGCAGATGCGTGAGCGCCACGGCGCGCAGCGTGAGGCCGTTGTCGGAAATGCTCTTCAGCACAAGATCGGTCTCAATGGAAGGATCGAACACCACGGCGTCCTTGCCGTTGTGCACGATGTAGCAGTTCGCTTCCAGAGGTCCGAAGGGAAGGGTTATCACGGGCATGGGAAACTCCTGAAATGTTTTGCCGTTTCAAGCCTCCTTCTCTTGTATGCCCTTTGCCCCTCTTTCGCAAACGAAAAGACCCCGGATTTCCCGGGGCCCTTCCGCAACAGAGAACGTCGTCACACGGCTCCGCCGGACTCCCGCCATGCGCGGCACAGGCTCAGAAAGTACGCATGAAAGCGAAGGTCGCTCGTGAGCTCAGGATGAAACGACGTGGCGAGTACATTCTCCTGCCGCACCGCCGCAGGGCTCATGCCGAGCGGCCCTTCCACCCGGGCGAGCACCTCCACCTGCGGCCCGCAGGACACGATGACAGGCGCGCGTATGAACACCGCCTCCTCATCGTCGGCCACGCCGCGCACGTTCAGCACGGTTTCAAAGCTGTCGGTCTGACGACCGAAGGCGTTGCGCCGCACCCGGGCGTCCAGCAGGCCGAGCCGAGGCTGATCCAGAAGCACGCCGTCCGGCCCTTCCACCTCGCGGCTCAGCAGAATGAGCCCCGCGCAGCTTCCGTACACGGGCAAGCCCCGAAGTCCGCAGGTCCGCAGGGGTTCCAGCAATCCTTCATCCACAAGCAGCCTGCCCATGGTCGTGCTCTCGCCGCCGGGCAGCACCAGTCCGTCGAACTGCTCAAGCCCCGCGAGCGGCGACGAAGAGAGCGGCCGACGCACCTGCGTCACCCTCGCCCCACAGCGCTCCAGCGCCGCGCAGTGTTCCCGAAACGCGCCCTGGAGCGCCAGCACGCCGATGTGAAGTTCGCCTACCATCCCCGCTCCTGCATGCGCTGTTCCGGGGCGATGGTCGAAATTTCAAGGCCGGGCATGGCCTCGCCGAGCCCTTCCGACACTTCCGCAAGCACGGCCGGATCATTGTAGTTGGTGGTGGCGGTCACAATGGCCTTGGCAAAGCGCGCCGGATTCGACGACTTGAAAATGCCCGAGCCCACGAAAATTCCGTCACAGCCGAGCTGCATCATGAGCGCGGCGTCGGCAGGCGTGGATATGCCGCCCGCCGCAAAGTTCACCACGGGCAGAGCGCCCTTCTCGCGCACTATTTGAAGCAGTTCCAGCGGCGCGCCGATTTCCTTGGCAAAGCCCGGCACTTCCTCTTCCGGCAGCGAAAGCAGACGTCTCAGCTCGCTCGTGACCATGCGCATGTGCCGCACGGCTTCCACCACGTTGCCGGTGCCGGGCTCGCCCTTGGTGCGTATCATGGCCGCGCCCTCGGCAATGCGCCGCAGCGCTTCGCCCAGATTGCGCGCGCCGCACACGAAGGGCGTCTTGAATTCGCGCTTGTTCAGATGAAAATTCTCGTCCGCCGGCGTGAGCACTTCGCTCTCGTCGATGTAGTCCACGCCGAGCTGCTCCAGAATGCGCGCTTCGGCGATGTGTCCGATGCGGACCTTGGCCATGACGGGAATGCTCACCGCGGCCATGATGCTCTTCACCACGGCCGGATCGGCCATGCGCGCCACGCCGCCCGCCCTGCGGATGTCGGCCGGCACCTTTTCCAGCGCCATGACGGCGCAGGCTCCCGCCTCCTGGGCGATCACCGCCTGTTCCGGCGTGGTGACGTCCATGATCACGCCGCCCTTCAGCATTTCCGCAAGACCGCTCTTGAGTCGGAACGTATTCTTTTCCATGATGATTCTCCTTGAATAAACGCCAGCACGGAAAAAGCTGCGCCTTTCCGCCTTCCGGCAGATCCGGTACTACGCTTCCGACTTGCCGTTTTCCAGAAAATGCGGCAATACGGTGACAATTAATATTGTCACACATACAAAAAACATTGCGATATTTCAGCGCCGTCACGCCGTCCGGCGCCACCGGGAGAACAGGATGCTGGAAGAAAAAATGCGCAGACTGCGCACGCTCTACGACGAAGCCGACGCGCCCTGCCGCTATCAGCGCGTGGCTGCGGCGCTGGAAGAAGCCATACGCGAGGGGCTGTTCAAGCCCGGCGACGCGCTGCCCACGCAGCGGGCCCTTGCCGCAGAGCTTAAAGTCACCACGGGAACCGCCACCCACGGCTATGCCGAAGCGGCACGCCGGGGACTCGTGGCCGGCGTGACGGGGCGGGGAACGTTTGTGAGCTCCACAAGCTCGGATGTGGACGTCATGCCGCCTCCCGCGCCGCTGCCGCCGTCCACGCAGTGGCCGGACGCCGAGGCCGCCGCGCCGCCCGACGGAGATTCCAGCGCAGAGCCGCGCTGGAATCTCGGCTTCATTGCGCCGTTCGAGTCGCTGAATCCTTCGCTGCACAAAGCGCTCGGCAACCTTCTGCGCCGCCTGAGCGACAGAGAGCTTGCGGAGCTTCAGAGCTACCATCGCCCGGCGGGCATGGATCGACACCGCGAGGCAGGCGCGCTCTGGGCGCGGCGCTACGGCGTGCCAGCCTCGGGCCGCGATCTTTTGGTGTGCGCAGGCTCCCAGCACGCGCTCATGACCATACTCGCCACCCTGTGTACGCCCGGCGACAGGATAGCCGTGGAAAACCTGAGCTATCCGCTGCTGCGCGAACTCTCCTGGCGTCTGCGTCTGCCGCTTGCGCCCGTGCGCACCGACGCGTGCGGCATGCTGCCGGACGCGCTGGAGAGCGCCTGCCGTTCCGGGGGCGTGAAGGCCGTGTATCTCATGCCGTCCTGCCGCAATCCCACGCTCACGCGCATGCCCGAATCCCGCCGCAGGGACATTGTGGAAGTCTGCCGCAGGCACGACGTGTTCATCATTGAGGACGACGTGTACGCCCTGGCCCTGAATCCGCCGACGCCCGCGCTCCCTTTTGCCGCGCTGGCCCCGGAAAGAACCTGCTTCATTGCGGCCACCAGCGAGATTCTGGGCGGCGGGCTGCGCGTGGCCTATCTGTGCCCGCCGCAGCACACCCTCGACGAACTCGAACGCACACTCTCCTACACCATCTCCATGGTGCCTCCGCTCATGGCCGAGCTCGCCGCCCAGTGGATCACCGACGGCACGGCCGACAGAACCCTTGCCGCCAAACGCGAAGAAGCCGCCGCGCGCAACGCCGCGGCCCGCGAGATTCTGGACGGGTATCCGCTCGTGTCCCGCGCCACAGGCTTTTTCTGCTGGCTTGAGCTTCCCGATTCCTGGACGGGCAGAGCCTTTGCCAAGGCCGCGCTCGAAAAAGGCGTGCTCGTGGCCGAAGGCGAGCATTTTCTCATGGGCCACGCACCCCGGGAAAACGGCGTGCGCCTGGCGCTCGGCGGCGTTCTGCGGCGCAAGGATCTGGCCCGGGCCCTCGGCATCGTCGCCGAAATTCTCGAATCCTGACCAAGGGCTGCGCCCGTACCTTCCGGGGAAAAATCGGGCGGCCGAATGCTGTCGAAGATAGGGCGCTCCGCGCCGGATCGCGAGAAAGCCGAACGGCGGCAAAACGCCTCGAATTCCGAAGCGCCAGTCCATCATCCGCGCAACACCGCAGCCCCTCCCAGCAGGCAGGCGGCTCAGCGACCCCAGGCTATGAGTGCGCTCACAGGCTTCCCTCTCCCAGCAGGAGAGCGGCAGGGAAAACACATTGACGTCACGCCGCGAGCCGTTATGATAACTCGTCCTTATCATCAGGAGAGAGATATGATAACCGCAATACTCCTTTACTGCGTCCTCGGCGCCATTGCCGGCCTGCTGGCCGGTCTGCTCGGCATCGGCGGCGGGGCCGTGGTCGTGCCCATGCTCGTCTTTTCCTTTCAGTGGCTGAACATTTCGCCGGAAGTCGCCATGCACATGGCCATCGGCACCTCGTTCGGCGCCATCATGTTCACGTCCGTGTCCAGCGCCATGGCGCATCACCGGCACGGCGGCGTGGACTGGCACGTGTTCCGCTGCGTGGCCCTCGGCATTCTGGTGGGCACCTACTGCGGATCCTTTGTGGCGGCCCGCATTCCGGCGCGCTATCTGCAGATGTTCTTCGTGGTGTTCCTCTACTACGTGGCCACCAACATGCTGCTCAACAAAAAGCCCAGCGCCAGCCGCACCCTGCCCGGATTCGCCGGCATGACGGGCGCGGGCGCAATCATCGGCGCGGTCTCCAGCCTCGTGGGCATCGGCGGCGGCACGCTTTCCGTGCCCTTCCTCGTGTGGCACAACATGGACATGCGCCGCGCCGTGGGCACCTCGGCGGCCATGGGCTTTCCCATCGCCTTCGCCGGCTGCCTCGGCTTCGTGACCAACGGCTGGAACAATCCCGAACTTCCTCCCTACGCCTTCGGTTATCTTTATCTCCCGGCGCTGGTGGGCATTGTGGCCATCAGCATGCTCACGGCCCCCATCGGCGCGAGCATTGCGCACAAGCTGCCCGTGCCCAAGCTCAAGAAGTTCTTTGCCTTCTTCCTGTACGTGATAGCCACCAAGATGCTCATCGACGTTCTGTAATCTTCCGACAAGATGAAAAAAAAGGTCGTGCGCTCAAACGCACGACCTTTTTTTTCGTCCTGTTTTCTCATGAAAGGCGGCCGATTCGCAGAAAACGCGGCCCCGCAGAAAGCGACGCTCCCTGAGGCCGATGCCGACGCCATCAGCCTCAGCGCAGCGCCATGAGCAGCGGAACAATGATCGGCACAAACAGCGTGAGGCACATGCCGGAAAACACCGCGAGCACGGCGCAGCGTTCGCCGCTCACCTGCGCAATGACCGGCAGACAGGTATCCATGGCCGCCGCGCCGCCCGCCAGCACCGGCCCGAGACGACCGGTCAGCCGCACAAGAAGCGGCGGCAGCAGCAGGGCCAGCGCCTCGTGTATCATGTTGGACAAAAGCGCCACGGAGCCGAGCGCCGGATCGCCCAGACGCGTGATGATGACCGTTGCCAGGCTGTAGTAGCCGAAGCCTGCGCCCACGGCCAGCGCTTCGGGCAGAGACAGCGCGGAAAAACGGGTCAGCACAAGCCAGGCCAGAGCGCTGCCGCACAAGGTGCCGACCACCACGCCCAGCGGAATGAGCAGGATGCGGTAGCGAAGCTCGCGGATGATGCCGAGCGCCTTCAGATCAAAGCCCACGGTCATGCCCGCGAGCACAAGAAGCAGGTACAGCACCCACACCGCGGCCTCGCCTGCGGCCGGGCCCTGCGGCAGAACGCGCAGCCAGCCGACAAGCGCTCCGGCGAGAAAAAAGCCCAGCGCCACGAAGGAACCTGCGCTCCCGCCCCTTTCCGACGCCGCGCCTCCCGATTCGCCGGGGGCGTATTCCGCAAACACGTGCCTGCCGAGAAAACGCGCCGCCGCAAAGCAGCCCGTCACGGAAAAGGAACTGATGAGCACTGCATACAGGCCGAGACTCCGAAGCTGCCCGAGCAGCGCGTCGTCGAGACCTATGGAAAGACCGAGCAGAAACAGCATGACGCGCACGGTCCAGCCGAGGGCCGCGTTCACCACGCGCACCACGGCGGCGTGACGGCGCAGCGCCCACCCTGCGGGAATGCCCCCCGCAATAAGACCCATTTCCAGAAGCATTCCTTCTCCCCGGAACCTTGATTGTCAACTTGAAGCGGCCATGCCGCAAGATGCCCGGGCGCAACAAAGCACGCGCCCGCAGCAGCCGAAAACGCCGTCGGCCAAAAAATGCCGACGACCCGAGCGCAGCGTCAGCGCGTCCGCCGATAGCGCAGCCAGACCTCTCCCTCTTCCAGCGTCTGCGCGTCTTCAAGGCGGAATTCCGAGGTCACGCCGGAGTCGAAGAGACTTTTGTCCCCGGCCGACGCCGTGACCGGCATCATGACCAGACTCAGCTCGTCAACGACGTCGGCGCGGAGAAATGCGCCGTTCAGCAGACTGCCGCCTTCGAGCAGCAGCCGCCGAATGCCGAAAATACTCTTCAGCTTGTGCAGCGCCAGCGCAATGTCGATGTCGTCCTTGCCCGCAAAAATGTAGGACACGCCCTTTTCCTGCAGGTAGGCAAGACAGGCCTGCGGCACGCTCTCGCACAACACTTCCACGATGTGCGCCCCGTCGTAGCCCGGATCCTCGTCCTCGATGCAGGAGCCCTTCCAGCCGAGACTTCCGTGCCTGTCGAAGGCCACGGCAAAAAAAGACGCGTTCTCGTCGGCCACATGATCCATGGGAAGCACGACGGAACCGTCGAAACGGGAAAGATCGGGCCTAACTCCGCCCGTGAAGCTCTCCTCCATGGTCACGCGGCCGCAGGCAAAGGCGCTGGCCCCGTAGTCGCGGTGAATGCGGTAGTAGGCCTGAGCAGCGGCCCGGCAGCGCGGAAGGCGCAGAAAATCGCCCGTCACCTTGCCGTCCAGCGACATGGACATGTGACAGACGACAAAGGGCCTGTTCTGAATCGTTGAACGTTCCTTCATCGGATTCCTCCATGGAAACTCCCGGATGCTCGACTCCGGGGGAAAAGGTTGACCATGGAAAAGTTCCGAGTGCGGCCATGGTGCAGAAGGCGGAGGCGGCAAAAGCCGCCGACGCCGGGCCATTCTACCTGAACGACGCAAAAAGGCCAGAGGGCGATAACGCATAAAAAAGGCCCCCTTCCGGGGAAGGGAGCCTGAAAAGCGTCCTGTCGCGAAGACTAGAAGCGGTAGCCCAGCGTCACGCCGAAGTTGTGGGCGTAGCTGTTGTGCGCTTTGCCTTCGTAGGTGGAAACCATGGGAATGCCGCCCTGAGACCCCAGTCTGTCGCTGTAGTTGATGTCGCGCACGTCGATGTACATGTAGGCGAGATCGAGGGTCCAGTTTTCATACTTGAAGCCCGCGCCGAGGGTGTAGTAGTTGCGGCCGTTGGAGGGCACAAGATAGTCGTAGCAGGCATCGTCCTGAAGGGGCGAGGTTTCGTAGGTGAAGCCAGCGCGCAGCGTCAGCCAGTCGATGGGCGCGTATTCCACGCCGAAGGTGAAGGCCCAGGTGTCGCGCCAGTTCTTCTGCTCAAAGAACTGCGGCGTGCGGTTGCTGTGCATGTTGATGGTGAGGTTGCGGTAGCGGCTCCACACGGTGTAGGCCACGTCGCCTTCAAAGCTCAGGTTGGGCAGAGGCTTGTACATCACGCCCAGGGTGATGACGTCGGGAATGGTGAGCTTGCCGTCGGCATTGCAGGTTTCCATGTACTGCTTGAGCGCGGCGATGCCCGTTCTGTCGCCGGAAAAACGGAAGCGGGTCTGGCCCTTGAAGGTCATGTCTTCTCTGGCGCGATAGGTCAGGCCAGCGCTCCACTGATCGTTGAAACGGGCGTGCAGGCCGAAGTTGTAGCCGAAGGCATAGCCTCTTTCGGCATGGATGCGCGTGTCGGCCTGGGCAGAGCCCACGCCATAAAGACCGGAGAACAGCGGCGTCGTGTTGTACTGCTCGTTCAGGCTGAGATAGCCCCAGGTGTAGCTCACGCCCGCGCTCACGGAGAACATGTCGTTGATCTTGTAAGCAATATTGGGATTGATGGTGCTCGAAAGCAGCGTGACGGACTTGATGCCGCTGGAAAGGAGCGCGCCCCTCAGGCCGGGCTCTCCGGAATACTTCGTCCAGTTGTCCGGGAACTGCGAACCCAGGCCGTAGCGGGTGAAGGCGCCGAGGCCGAACCACCAATTGTCGTTCAGCTGATGGGTCACATAGAAATGCGGAATGGGCCACACCTGATTGGAGGTGGACACCGTTTCGCCGGTGTGCTTGCGGGAGATGTCGAAGTTCAGCGCGGAAACGGCCATGCCGAGCTGCATGGCGGTGCCGGGAATCTGCGTAATGCCCGCGGGGTTGTAGGCCACGGCCGAAGGATCGTCGGCACGGGCCACCATGCCGCCGGCAGCGCCGCCGCCGAGGCCCATGCCTCGCGCGCTCCATTCGGTAATGGCGAAACCTTCGGCATGAGCGCCGGACACGGAACCCGCCACCAGTCCGAACGAAAGCAGGACTGCGGCGGCAACTCTGGCCTGACTGCGCACGGCACAAAAGACCCCGCGCATCACATTGAGAGATACGTTCATGAAATCCTCAGCAAGGAGATGGATTTTCCGGCTGCGCCGGAATGGGACGCCCATTCCCGCTCGAAAGACGACAAAACGTCCCCCGAAGCCGGCCTCTCTCCGGCAACGGAAATACTGCGTCGGCTTATGGGTATCGTGCTTTGTAAAAAAAATAAACCTCTATTTAACGGTAGATTTGAAGAATTTCCATCATATTTTTGATACTTTGTCCGTCATTTCACCACACATGCAGACCGTAAAACAGCAGCGCGGCTGAAATATTTTGTGCGGCAAGACATTTCGGACGCCGCATGTCAAACGTCGCCGGGCTCGCATTTTTGCCGTTTCGGCCGAAAATCTCATCGCCGCGCCGAAATCGCAGCAAAAAAATTTAACATCCGGGCGAAAACGGAGCAAAAACGACGCGTTATTCAGCGCGCATTCTCGTCATTCGGCGCGTATCCAGATGAAGCTGCCCTGTCTGCCGTCCTCGACGCCGAAGCGTCTGAAGCGTCTGTAGGAAAAGAACAGTTCCGCATTGTCGAAGGTGCACAGGTCCATGCCGAGAATGCGGCCGGGGCGAAGTCCCGCCGTTTCCAGCTGATGCCGCGCCAGCATCCACAAATCCACGGTGCGCCTTGCTTCGTCGTACCAGGGCAGAAACTCCGGCCCCCATTCCTGCGCAAAATTCACGAACTCCGAGGCCGCCGGTCCGAGACTCGGCCCGCGCACGGCCCACAGCTCGGCAGGATCAAGGCCGTAGCGCTCACAGAACTGTTCCACCGCAAGGCGCGGATAATCCTGTCTGTTGCCCCGCCAGCCCGCGTGCACGGCCATGACGAAGCGGCCGGACTCGTGCGCCACAAGGATGGGCTGACAGTCCGCCGTTTTTATCATGAGCGCGAGGCCCGGGCGGGACGTGGCCATGCCGTCGGCCTGCTCGCAGGGCACGGCATGGGGATTCTGCGCCTGCGGCTCGAACACGGTGCGCACGCCGTGAACCTGATGCACCTCCGCAAAAGCCTCCACGCCGAGAAGCGCGGGAATCGACGCACGGCGCGAAGCGGACGACGCATCGCCGCTGGAAAGAGACACCGTGCCGAAGCCGCGTGTGCTGAATGCGCAGCCCACGCCCGGCACGCCCGGAAACTGAAAGGGAAGCATGGTCAGAGACAAAGCAGTTCCTCCTCGGTACACACGGCCCGCGCGGGCCTGTCCCACTCATCGTGGGGAAGACGGTTCAAGAGAAGTTCGTGGAAGGCCAGCCCCACGCTGGCGCAGCGCGCCCCGGCAAGCAGCCTGTCGTAATAGCCGCCGCCGTAGCCCAGGCGGAATCCCTGTCTGTCGAAGGCCAGGCCCGGCACCACGATCAACGTCTGCGGCCCGTCCGCCAGATCCGCGGCGGAAAGCAGGCGGGAGCGCTCCGTCATTTTCGGCTCGGGAATGCCGAAGCCGGACGTTTCAAGCTCCTCCTCTCCGGCGCAGGCAATCATGTCCATGACGCCCTTCTCGCCCTTCCGGCAGCGCGGAAGAAACACGGTTCTGCCGCTTCTCCACGCCTCGTCGAGAAGCAGCGACGTGTCGGGTTCGCCCTTGACCGAAACAAACAGCGCCACACGGCGGCACCGCCGCCAGAGATCGTCGGCAAGCAGCCGCTCCTGCATGCGCCTTGAGCGCGCGGCGCCCTCCTCTCCGCAGGAAAGCTCGGCGCGCCGACGCCGTATTGCCCGGCGCAGCTCATCCTTGTTCATGTGTTCGACATCCATGCTCTTCTCCAAAAGTTTCCGGCCTCACGCTCTCCGACCGGGAAGCGCCGCTCCGACTGAAAGCGACGGCAAGTTCCGGGCGCAACGCCGGGCGTTTCGGCAGGCGCTGAACGTTTTCTCTCCCGCGCCAGTCATGCCGCGGACGCTCTCACTATGAAAACGTTTCCGAAAAAACGTCCGCGGGAAAAAGAAATTGCAGATTCCATGCGGATTCTGTTCCCGAAAATACGCCTTCCGCTTTTTTAATCCGCCCGTTCCGAAGAAAATACAACATTAATAACCTGCCAGAGTAAATGGCGAAAAAACGCCGCGCGCCGCGCATTTTCATGCATTTGCCCTCTCCTCCCCCTTTGTCAAACGAAAAAAAATAGTCTATATTGCGTCCAGCAGAAACGTTCTGCGGGTATTTTCGTCCGCTCCAGCGGAAAAGGACCTTCCCTACATGCCAAGCCCCGTTCCGGAATCAGCTCCGTACATTCCGAGCTGCTGCTCTCCGTCGGCGCGCTCCACGCGTTTTGCCGACTCCGCGAACGCCGGAGATCAGCCCGATACCGGACAGCTCTGGATCGTGCTCGGCGACATCCACGGTTGCATCCGCCGTGTCAGGGAAATCCCCGAACTGGAACAAGCGGCCGGAGTCATTCTCACCGGCGATCTGACCACGCTGGGAGGCGTTGCCGCCGCCCGCACGGTGATCGAGGCCTTTCAGGCCGTGCATCCCGTCATTCTTGCCCAGATAGGCAACATGGATCGCGCCGAGGTGAATGACTGGCTTGAGGCCAAGGGCATCAACCTGCACCGCAACGTGCGGGAACTGAGCCCGGACGTCGCCCTCCTCGGCGTGGGCGGCTCCACGTTCAGCCCCTTTGGAACGCCGTCGGAATTTCCAGAGGCACGTTTTTCGGAATGGCTGGAGGATCTGGCCCGCCGCGCCGTCAGCTACAGAGAGCTGGTGCTCGTGGCCCACAATCCTCCGTACAACACGGTCTGTGACCGTATCGACGGCGGCCGTCACGTCGGCTCCACCGCCATACGGGATTTCATAGAGGAATATCAGCCCGCCGCCTGCCTGTGCGGGCATATCCACGAATCAGCAGGAATACAGCGCGTCGGACGCACCATTGTCGCCAATCCCGGCCCATTTTCCGCCGGGGGCTACGCCTTGCTTACGCTTGCACGCCCGGGCGTAAGGGTCGCACTCCGCAGACTGGAGAGCTGACGCCGTATCACATTTTTTGAGGATCACATGAGTCAGAACCCCGTTCTTCCCGAAGAGAATAACGAAGAAATCAAAACCACAAAAAACCGCCGCACCAGAAAGGCCGCCGCTTCCGAAGAAAAGCCGGCCGCCGGAGAAAAAAAGACCGTCCGCCGCACCCGCAAGAGCACCGCTGCGGAAGAAACTGCTGCGGACGACGCCACGGAAGAGAAAAAGCCCCGTCGCCGCACGACGAAGAAGGCCGCCGCATCCGAGGCGCAGAGCGAGGAAACAAGCGAAGCCAGGCCCGCTGCCCGCAAGAGCCGCACACGCAAGAGCGCCGCAGCCCGCAGCGCCGAGGCGGAAAAGAAGGCCGAGACGCCCGCCGAAGATGAGCAGATCATTCATCTCGGCTCCGCGCTCGTGCTCGACGACATGCTGCCCCCCTTCTCCGTGACGCCCGAAAGCGACGCGCCCGCCGCTCCGGAAAAAAAGCGCCGCACCAGAAAAAAACGCGCCGCGACCGCCGAATCGGCCAAGGCTACGGAGGCGGAAGTTCCCGCCGAAGCGCAGCCCGAAGCCAAGGCTTCCGACGCTCCGGTCTCGGAAAAGACGGCTGTCGAAGCTCCGTCTGTTGAAGCTCCGCTCACGGCCGCTCCGGCCGCCCAGGCTCAGGATGCGGAAAGCGCCGACGCTCCGGCCCGGGAAAACGCCGCGGAAGACAACGCTGCCTCCGCTCTCTCCGAAAAGTCTGCCGAAGGCGCACCCGAAAAGGCCGACGCCAAGGCGTCCGCCTCCGAAGAGCCCGCCGAAAAGAAGCGCCGTACCCGCCGCTCTCCCCGCAGAAGCGCCCGCAGCGCCGAGGCGGAAAAGAAGGCCGAGACGCCCGCCGAAGACGACCAGATCATTCATTTGGGCTCCGCGCTCGTGCTCGACGACATGCTGCCCCCCTTCTCCATGACGCCCGAAAACGCCGACGCCGAAACCGCGGCCACCGAAGTCGAAGAGAAGGCCGAACGGGCTGAACACACCCGCCGTCAGCGCCGCAACCGCACCGACAAGCCCCGCCGGAACGCCGAACCCGAAAGCACCGACGACGACAACATCGGCAACCGCGCCGACGAACCCGCCGCAGCCGGGCAGTCTCAGCCCGAATGGTTCGACGACGACATCGTGACCAACATTCTGCCCTATCCCGGGGAATTCTCCGAAGACGGACGCCCCTATTCCCGTTCGCGCCGCAACCGCAAGAATCGCGACGCGCAGCCGGCCTTCAACGGTTCACCCTATCTGCCCGGCTCCTATCAGCAGGGCTTCTACGAGCAGCCGCAGGCCATGACCTCCGACAATCCCTTCGGCAACCGCAAGAACCGCAAGAACCGCAACAATCGCCGCAACCAGCAGAACGTTCCCGTCATTCCGGACGACTTCGACTTCAACGCCGCCATGCTGAACGACAGCGTGCTCGGCGTGGCCCTCGGCAACCGCGAGGAAGAATTCATTCCCGAGGACGACGGTCCGCAGCCCGCGCTGCCCGGTCAGCCCGTGGCCCTGCCCCTCTCCTCCAGCGACATGGCAGAAGAGGATCTGGCCGCGCTCGATGCCGCCGTCAACGGCAACCGCATCGACATGCCTCCCGCCTCCCCGCAGAAGGAAGGTCGCCAGAACCGCAAGAACAAGAAAAATCAGAAGGATCTCCCCGCTCCCGCCGCCAAGAGCGAGAAAAAGGCCGAAAAGACCGAAACCGAAGAGACCGCGCATCCGCGCCGCGTGCTCTACGTGAGCGTCGTGCCCGACGAACAGGTGGAAGTCGTCATCACCGAAGACGGTCAGGTCACCGAATACTTCGTGGAAATGGCCCATCAGGTGAAAATCCGCGGCAACATCTACAAGGGCGTCATCAACAACATCGACACCAATCTGCAGGCCGCCTTCGTCAACTTCGGCAACGGCAAGAACGGCTTCCTCCAGATCGACGAAGTGCATCCGGAATACTATCTCGTGCCGCACGACGCCTCCCACGGCCCCAAGTATCCGCCCATTCAGAAGGTGCTGAAGGTCGGTCAGGAAGTGCTCGTGCAGGTGGTCAAGGAACCTTCCGGCTCCAAGGGCGCGTTCCTCACCACCTGGATCTCCATTGCCGGACGCTTCCTCGTGCTCACTCCCGGTCAGGAACAGATCGGCGTTTCCCGCAAGGTGGAGGATCCCGAAGAGCGCGCGCGTCTCAAGGATCTGCTGAACGGCATTCAGCCCGGCGAAAACATGGGCGTCATCATCCGCACTGCGAGCGAGGGCGCGAGCAAGGCCAGCATTCAGCAGGATCTGCAGTACCTCAAGAAGCTCTGGAAGGACATCCAGAAAAAGGCTCCCACGGAAAAGTCGCCCTGCCTCATCTATCAGGAAGCCGACCTCGCCACCCGCTCCGTGCGCGACTACCTCTCCGACGACATCGTGGAAATCTGGACGGACGACGAAGCCACCAAGGCCCGCGTGGAAGAAATCGCCGGACTCATCTTCCCGGATCGCGCCGGAGACATCGTGAAGCTGCACAAGGATCAGCGTCAGAGCCTGTGGGAACGCTTCAATCTGCTCAAGCAGCTCGAAACCGTGACCAGCCGCGAAGTGGTGCTGCCTTCCGGCGGACGCCTTGTGTTCGATCAGACCGAGGCCCTCATGGCCATCGACATCAACTCCGGCAAAACGCAGGGCAAGACCAACTTCGAGGCCATGGTGTTCCGCACCAACATGGAAGCCGCCGAAGCCATCGCCCGGCATCTGCGTCTGCGCGACATCGGCGGTCAGGTGGTCATCGACTTCATCGAAATGCGCGACAAGAACCACTGCCGCGAAGTGGAACGCACCCTGAGAAATGCCATGCGCAAGGACCGCGCCCGTCACGACGTGGGCCACATGAGCTCCTTCGGTCTCCTGGAACTCGTGCGTCAGCGCACCGGCACCTCGGCCATTTCCATTTCCTGCGAGCCCTGCCCCTACTGCCACGGCACGGGCGTGCGCCGCAACATGGAATGGCAGTCGCTCCAGGCCCTGCGCGATCTGCAGAGCAAGCTGTGCCGCAGCCTCGACAGCGGCAAGAACAAGAAGAACGACAAGTCTTCCGAACCTTCCACCTTCATTTACGAAAGCGATACGGAACTCGCCCTGTACCTGCTCAACCGCAAGCGCGACCGCATAGCGGCACTTGAGGAAAAATACGGGGTACACATAGAAATCCGGCTGAAGTAACAGCAAAGGCCCCGCCTCCTTTCGAGGTCGGGGCCTTTTTTCAGGATGCGCATGCTGAAAAACATACTCATCGTCATCGTCATCGCCGTCTGCGCGCTCTACCTCTATCAGAAGCAGCAGACGGAAGTTCCCGTGCCCGCCTCCGCGTTCCGCAAGGTGGACGAATCCGCACTTCAGAATCTGAAGGACAAACTTCCCGCCGTCATCTTTGAAAAGGACATTCAGCCCGTCATCACCCGCAACCGCAACGGCGGTCTCACGCGGGAGGAACTCGACAAATTCCTCGACAAGCTGGAAACCATAGGACAGGCGCTCGGCGACAAGGCCACCGACGCCGTGAACAAGGCCGGACACGCCATCGCGCCCGATCTCTTCCCCAGAAAAACGCTGGCGGAGCGCTCGGCGGACATAGCCAAATCGCTGGCCGGAGCTGCCGAAAAAGGCGCAAAGGCCGGTCTGCCCGTGCTTCAGGAAGCGGCAAAGGACGTGCTGAACGCCCTGGCCGCAGCGCTCTCCTTCCTTCTCGACAAGGCCGCCGATCTCATCGCGGGCGCATAGCCGCGCCCGGATTCCAGAAAGACGCAGAGACCGGCGCGTCCGGGGCAGAAACGCCCGGCGCCGCGCTCTCTGAAACCACATTCTGCACTTACCGCACCGCACAAAAGACGCCCGCCCGGCACATGCCGTCCGTCAGGCGACAGACAGACACGCACAGGCAACGCGCCCTCGCAGAAGCGGGCCGTTGCTGCGCGTCTGCCGTTCACAGACGCAGTTCCGCCGCCCTCACGCGCAATGCTGCATTTTCCTCACGCACAGTCTTGCCACGCGCTTTACCGACACTGAATTCCGCCGCCCCCTGCGACAGCCGCAGAGACAAAAAAAGCCGCCGATCTTTCGATCCTGCGACTGAATTTGCGGCGTCCTGAAACGCCGGAATGCAAAAGCGGACTGCACCGTTGCGTCGTCATGCCGAAGGCCGACGCGCCGAGCCTGTTTCCGCTTCCGCACGATTCCCCAAGGAAGGCCGGCTCCTTCCGAAGTCGGCCTTCCCGTGAAAGGAATGATGAAAGAAATGCATGGGGACGTTGCCCTACTTCGCCGCCGCTTCTCTAGCCATGGCGCGCTTTTCCCAGAGCTTCATATCCTTCATCTTCTGACGGCGGGCACGCTGCAGTTCCTTGCAGGTGAGAGGCGTTCCCTTCTTGAAGCCCCATTTCGCGCGATAGGAAGCGGCGTCAAGACCGTGGAGAATAAGATGCTTCTTGGTAATGACCTTGAAGGTCTTGCCACACTCAAGGCAGACAATGCTCTTTTCCTTGATGGAGCGCTTGGGATCAATGGCGGGAGCTTCCGCAGCAGGGCAGGCTTCCTCAGTCTCTTCACAGCAGTCGAGCTTCTTGAGCTTGCTCGCCAGCGAAGAAATCATTTCCGCCATTTCATCTTCGGACATGACACGGACGGACGCCTGTGCCTTGACCAGTTCTATAGCATGCTTGAGATAATCTTCCATCGGGGCCTCCTTATAAGAAAATAATATTTCATATGTAAACGCAATCTCTCCTTCTGTCAAATGAAGCAAAGAAAAAAGTCAGGCTTTCAAAATAACAGAGCCATGATTCCGCTTTGCCTAGTCTCGCAATGGAATGCGAGGTCTCACAGGCACAGATTTCACAAAACTGTTCCAGAAAAAAAATGAGAAAAACGATGCCGACATGAAGAATTCAGAGAAAAGGACGTCCGCCGCAACGAGGCCTTCATGCAATGAAACGATCAAGACCAAAACGCCCGTTGCTTTCCCGTTCGCCGCCTTCGTTCTAAAATGAATTCCACTCTGCAAGAGCTCGTACTTGTGCAGAACATGGCGACTATATTCCAGAACTGGGCTCCGTTGAAGCGCAGGCCGTACAGAACGAACGCTCCTGTTGCGTTGCCGGAAACAGGCGCTTATGAATGCGCGCACCATCGGCGTCGGCCGAGTCTTCCGTCCTTGTCGAAAGCGATACGGTGAACTTATGTGAGAAAGGGTAAACTTATGTCCTGCACGGCGTCTGCCGTGCGTTCTTTCCACAGCGCGACACATTATACACAAAATTGAAAAACGCGGCTGAAACCGCCGCAGAACAGCCTTGCACGTGTTTTTATGCGTTGGGGCAGCCCCCAAAAAAATTTGCGCCTGATTTTTTCAACGATTTTTTCCCGCGCAAAGCCGGCCCCGCGCTCCGCACATGGCTCCGAAGCGCTCTCTTACCGAAAGCCCTCGCGAACATATTTTCCTGCCCCTTCTTTCCGCAAAACGGAGCAAGGCGCTCTGCCGCCGGGGGGAGGGCTCCGTAGCGAGCAGGCCGCCGCAAACGATACCGTCATTCCATACGCCGACACGGCCTCTCCGGCGCACTGCTCCCGGTGGAACAAGGCTCCCGGTCTGCGAAGGACAAACATCACGCGCGACGCCTCCGGCAAGCCGTCAGACGCTCGTCCTCCCCGCCTTCACGGCCTGAGCTTTTGTCGCCGTCGAACACACGCGTCGTGACCGACTTTTCTCACGCAGACGCCCGTTTCCACGCTGCCGAGTACACGACGCGCTTCTTTCCCGGAGTCATGCGTCACTCGCGCCACGGCACATTTCGCCGGCAATAAACAGGAAAAAGCAACAGCGTTGTGCATTGTCGGCCGCGGATTCGCCTCACCCCTCGGCTCTTCCGCCGCCTGCCGTCAGTCGCAAGGCGTTCGCGCCGGGGCCCTCCGTGCAGAGACAGCGCGCAGAGCGGCGCTTCCAGGCTTACCGCCCCTGCTCCGATTCACGCGTCAAAAACGCGCGAGACGCCCCGAGAGCAGCCGCAGAGGCCGGGCAGGCGATGCTCCGAACACCACAACGCTAAAAAAGAGGGGGAAAAATCCCCCTCAAATTGCTACGAACGGCGTTCCGGCAAGGGATAGCGCCCGCAGGTGAACTTTTCCCCTTCCGGGCAGTAGCCGAGCCTTTCGCATCGCGCGCCCGCGTGGCGGAACACTTCCGGCAGCACCTCGCGGCAGAGGCTCAGCATGGTTCGCGCCACGCCCCGAATCTCCCACTGGGCGCGGGTGCAGCAGCGATGTTCAAAAAAATTGAGCAGCGTTCGGCAGTTCATGGTCACCACGATGCTGGAGGCGGCCGCCTGCGGCAGCACGAAGCGTGCGTCCTCGCAGGAAGAGGAACCGCGGCCGTTCTCTTCAAGCATGGCCTTCAGATCGCGGTAGGCACTGCCCACCTCGTCCATGAAGCGCAAAAAACGCTCCCGCGCCTTCGGATTGGCGGCAATGGCGGGCGGCATGACGTAATTCATGTCGGAAGCGTCCACATAACGCTGACTCTGCTGTGAATAGCTCGCAATGCGATGCCGCACGAGCTGATGCGTCAGCGCGCGCGACACGCCGGAAAGCGCAAACGTAAAGCTCACGTGCTCAATGGGGCTGGCATGGCCGGACGCCATGATGTTTTCCACAAAGGCGGCCTGCTTTTCGCGCGATATGTCCCCGGCCAGCAGACGCGGCCACATGTCCGCCACGTCGCCGGCGTGATAGCACTGACGGAAGGCGGCATAGATGAGGGAAAGCGGCTCGGGCGTATGCGCCAGAAGCTCGACGCGGGCTTTGACTTCGGACATGTTTTCCTCCTCGCCCGTCGGACGCGACGGACGGAACGCGCTGCTGCGCGCAAAACGCAAAATGTTCGGATGGAAGCGACAGAGCGCCTACAGAAGGCTTCCCTGCGCGGTGCCCCCGTACAGACGATGAAGATGACGATAGGCCTTGGGCGTGGCCACGCGACCGCGAGGCGTGCGGTTCAAAAAGCCGCACTGAATGAGATAGGGCTCATAGATGTCCTCGATGGTGCGGATTTCCTCGGAACAGGCCACGGCCAGCGTCTTCACGCCCACGGGCCCGCCGTTGAAGTGATCGATGAGCACGGTAAGAATTTTGCGATCCATTTCATCGAGTCCGGCCTCGTCCACGTCGAGGCGCACCAGCGCGGCCCGGGCCTGTTCGCCGTCCACCACGCCGTTTCCGTACACGGCGGCAAAATCCCGCACCCGGCGCAGCAGCCGGTTGGCAATGCGCGGCGTGCCGCGGGAACGGCGTCCGATTTCCAGCGCCCCCTCCTCGGTCACCTGCACCCCGAGAATGCGCGCCGAACGCTGCACCACGCGGGCAAGTTCTTCCGGCGAATAAAATTCCAGACGGCTGATGATGCCGAAGCGATCCCGGAGCGGCGAAGAGAGCAGACCGAGTCTGGTCGTGGCTCCCACCAGCGTAAAGGGTTCGATGTCGAGCTTCACCGTGCGCGCCGCAGGCCCCTGCCCGATGATGAGATCCAGCGTGAAATCTTCCATGGCCGGGTACAGCACTTCTTCCACGCTGATGGGCATGCGGTGGATTTCATCCACAAACAGGATGTCGTGCCGGGAAAGATTGGTCAGAATGGCGGCCAGATCGCCGCTGCGCTCCAGCACCGGGCCGGACGTGGCCACAAGATTCACGCCGAGTTCCGCCGCCATGATGCGGGCAAGCGTGGTTTTGCCGAGTCCCGGATTGCCGTAGAACAGCACGTGATCCATGGACTGACCGCGTTCCTTCGCCGCGTTCAGATACACGCGGAGATTGGCGCGCAGCTCTTCCTGACCTATGAAGTCTTCCAGCCGCTGCGGACGGATATTTTCATCGGCGCTGTCCTGCGCCATGCTCTTGGGTACGAATTCTGCCATTTACTTCTTTCCTCTGGCCAGCGCCTTCAAGGCGGCGCGCAGCGCTTCGCCCACGTCAAGCTCCGGATCGCTCTCCAGCACCTTTCTGAGCACCTGCCCGGCCGTGTCTTCGTCATATCCCAGATTGGCCAGGCCCGTAAGCGCGTCGCGATACACGGAAGGCCGCCCCGCCGCGGCGGCGGACAGGGAAACGGGAGCCTCGCCCTTCAGCTTATATTTCAATTCCAGAAAAATCTGCTGCGCCGTTTTCTTGCCTATGCCCGAAACCTGCGTCAGGGCAGCGGCGTCATCGTCGGCCACGATACGGCGCAGATCGTCGGGGCGATAGCGCGAAAGTATGGCGAGAGCCGTGCGCGCTCCCACGCGATTGATGCCGGTCAAGAGATTGAAGGTCTGCCGCTCGTCCCAGGAAGGAAAGCCGAACAGCTCCTGCGCATCCTCGCGCACGATGAAGCTCGTATAAAAGGCCGCGGAGCCGCCCTGAGCAGGAAGCTGAGCCAGCGCATGTTCCGGCAGGAAAATCTCGTAGCCGATGCCGCCGGCCGTTACCAGCACGCAGCCGTTCTCGGTGCGCTCCAGCACCCGCCCTTCCAGATAAGCAAGCATACAACCTCCCGTTGCCTTTCCAGAACCGTGATTTATGCCGCCGCTACGCTCAAAGGCAACCCTGACCGCACAGGCGGATGGATCACGCTCTTCCCGCGGGTCTGCCGTTCATGGCTCTGCAGGTCCACTGGACTTTTCTGACTTCACCTAGTAACAGCGCGAAATATCTAATTTTTATACAAATGGATAGAATACGTTATTATAGGCGAAAACGCAAGGTACACCTTTTGGCCTCCGTTTTCTCCTTCGGGCCTGATACAAAATGAAAGAAAAGGAACGGAAAACGCCCTGCGGAAGTTTCCTGATATTTTGTCTCCTTCAACAACATCCTCGTCTGTCTGAAACTCTTCTCTTGGAAGATACACTCCGCCCAAAAGTCCTGCTTGATGCGTACTCTCACAAAAAAACAAAATATTACAGTATACAAGAAATAAATAACAAGTGAGGGCATCGAGGTACGAATGTATCGTACGAGCAGCTAAAATCGACACATAAAAAATTTTTTCGAAAAAGAATTCAATAGTCTTCCAGGTGAATCCATGCTTCTTTACGTTCTCTCATGAAACAAGTCTCTTCTTTTATGATAGAGTTATGGCAAATCTCTCAAACGAGGAGCATCTTATGTCCATGAGTTTCCAAGGCCAGTCAGTACCCGACAATCGCACCAAAACAACCTTCTCCCTTCCCTCATCCGACTATGAAATGCTTGAACGTCTGTCTCAGTATCTGTCGATAAGCATACGAAGCGTTCTCGACGAAATCGCACACCATGCCGACGATCATTTCAATCCGAACGAGACACCTGTCATTCTCCCTCCTGATAAACCCTGTTCGAGAAAAAGCTACGGCATCAGCAGGAAGTCCGAACAGGTCTTTGAGGACCTTGCGGAACGCTTCGGCTGCACGAGAAATCAGGTGCTACACGCAGCGCTGAAAGATTATTGTCGCCATATGAAAAATATGCTGCAGGAACTGACGGTCCTGCGCCTGAAAAGCGCCCGGAAGCTCATGGAAATGCGCGAAAAGATGCTGGAAATCTATGAACAGCCGGAATATACGGCGGCAAGAAAAAATCTTGTTCTCATGGAAGATCCAAAATTCGCCGAATGCAACGAGTTTCTCGGACATATAGAACAGCTCTACGAATTCGACCTTGCCCTTCAAACATTCATAGAAAAACAGCAATCCGTTAAAAATCTGCCGAGCCACCAGTAACACCATGTTCATTCTCACTACCCTCGACGAAAATTATCCGCAGATATGGGAAAAAAACGGAACGGCAACCTTCAGCTCCCGCTATGAAGGCAATATCGTCCCCAATATGCAGACGCTGCTGCATAAAAGCACGGTTTATGCCGCCGGCATTTATCGCCCGGGCCGCAAGATGCCTCAGGAATACGCACCGTCTCTTCTGCAGATAACAGGGGCACGCCGCCTTCGCCCCTCACAGCCGTATGGCCATGATCTGGCCGTTGATTTCATCTTTATAGGAAAAATGCCGGTTACGACCAACAGACTATTGAACAGTTTCAAACCGGAAGCGCGTCCTCTCATCATTGAAGTGGAGGATCTTACATTCCTGCGACGGCTCCTGCAAAGTCTGTCCGAAGGGAATATGCGGTAAATCTTCATCCTCACTTTTAACAAAAAATAAGGAGCACACTCATGCTGACACCGGAACGCACACAGCAATTCACGTATCTTCTCACTACCATTCTGCACCTTGCCGGAAAAAATATTTCCTGCCGTGATGCAGGCATCATTGCCTTTGTCCATACCGCTGAAAAATTCGGCATCCAGGAACCTACCGTGCGCGACATGGTAACGCGTTCCTGCAAGGTCCAAGGAATCGCCACATTCCATGATGCGGTCACAAAGCTTTATGAAGGGGACAAAGTGACGTTTGAGACCCTCTACTTCAATCATATTCCAAAAGAATGTCGAAGAGAAATGGACAACGTGTGCAGCCGATTTGCCGACGCGCCAAGACCTGCTCCACTCAGCTCTCCTTCTATGGCCTTTTTTCTGAAACGCTTTGAGCGAACCCGGGAGCCTGCAAAAAAACGAGCGCTGCTCAGCTTACTTAGAAAATGAAAGAACTGCCGCAACATGAACGCACTTCCACTTCTGTGCTCCGAAGGCTCTGCCGTATGACGATGCGAGCTCTTTTACTTCCTTACTGAAAAACGCCTCACCGTGCAGGTACTCGAAGACAATACCCGAGGAACGCACCTCTGGTGGAGATCGGCCACATGAGAAAATATAGGGCCACCTTTCAAACAATACTCCGGTAGAACTTCGAAAAAAGGCGGTGAGGAAAAACAATTTCCCTGAAAACGACGCCCTTGAGATTCAGAGAATTAAGCACAAAAAGGGCTGCCTAGAAAAGCAGCCCTTAAACGACGAAAGGCTCCTGAACAGGAGCCTTTCTAAAGATAACCTTGGCATCGGCCTACTTTCCCACGTAAAGGTGCGCAGTATCATGGGCGATGAAGCGCT
>NZ_DBMAHT010000011.1:0-34510 GCF_057866825.1 Mailhella sp. | reverse complement strand
GTAGTCGCCGCGTTCGCATGCCGCGGTGAGGGCGGACATCATGTCGGGCAGCACGTTGGCCGTCACGGAAATCACGCCCTTGCCGCCCACGGCGTAGGTGGGCAGCACGGTGAAGTCGTCGCCGGAGAGCAGAATGTAGTCGGCCGGGCACTGTTCGAGGATGTTGGAGATCTGCACCAGGTTGGCGGTGGCTTCCTTGCAGCCGATGACGTGCTCAAGTTCGCGGGCCATGCGGGCCTGGGTGGCGGGCAGCACGTTGGAGCCGGTGCGGCCGGGCACGTTGTACACGAACATGGGCAGGGCCACTTCGTCGTTGATGGCCTTGAAGTGCTGGAAGATGCCTTCCTGCGTGGGCTTGTTGTAGTAGGGGGAGATGAGCAGGGCGGCGTCGGCGCCGGCCTTTTTGGCGAAGCGGGTGAGGCTGATGGCCTCCACCGTATTATTGGAGCCTGCGCCGGCGATGACCGGCACGCGGCCCTTCACCTGATCCACGCAGA
This sequence comes from Mailhella sp., assembly GCF_057866825.1. Lineage (NCBI taxonomy): Bacteria > Pseudomonadati > Thermodesulfobacteriota > Desulfovibrionia > Desulfovibrionales > Desulfovibrionaceae > Mailhella > Mailhella sp. The sequence continues at coordinate 34,013 of NZ_DBMAHT010000011.1, read as the reverse complement.
TGCGGATGGCGGATTCATGTTCGGCATGGGTCATGGTGGCGGATTCGCCGGTGGTGCCGCAGGGCACCACGCCGTTCACGCCCTGTTCAATCTGCCATTCAATGTGGGCGCGGTAGGCCTCTTCGTCGATGGTGCCATTCTTGAACGGGGTAAGCAGAGCAGTTATCGTACCGTGAAACATGTTTTTCTCCGAGCGGGATAAATTTGGATGAAGAAAGATTTCCAGACGACTGGGCCCCGGACGGTCAGAATTTCAACAGGCTGAACATGCTGGGATCAAGGGCGCCCGTGAAGACGCGGGCCACGGCGCCGGACAGAAAGACCGAATCTCCCGCAAGTTCAATGCCCAAGAGCTCCTTACCTGAAGTAGTGACATTGACGCAGGCGTCCGTCAACCCAAGTGCATGAGCGATACAAGTGGAAGCCGCCGCGCCGGTGCCGCAGGCCAGGGTTTCGCCTTCCACGCCGCGTTCGTAGGTGCGCACGTGAATGGCGTCCCTGCCGGTGACGGTGATGAAGTTCACATTGGTGCCCTTGGGCGCGAAGTGCTCATGATAGCGGAAGATGCGGCCGAGGCGGTCCACATCGACCTTGTCGCAGTCTTCGCACACGATGACGGCGTGCGGCACGCCGGTGTTCACGAAATTGACGTCCCAGGTCTTGCCGTCGGCTTCGAGGGGAGTGTGCAGCACCATGCCTTCGGGGTGGGTGAGTTCCACGCGGGCGCGGCGGTTTTCCACGTCCACCTCGGCGTGGATGAGGCCTGCGTCGGTGCCGAAGCACTGCTTGCGGCCCGCAAGACCGAGATCCACGGCCAGCCACGAGGCGCAGCGCGAGGCGTTGCCGCACATTTCGGCGCGGGAGCCGTCGGCGTTGTAGAAGTGCCAGATGAAGTCGCCTTCGCGGTCTGCGGGGGTCTTGTCGAGGAAGAGCAGGCCGTCTGCGCCTATGCCCGTCTTGCGGTTGCACAGAATGACGGCCCACGAGGCCATCTGCGGAACGCTCACGCCCGCTTCTCTGTTGTCGATGAAAATGAAGTCGTTGCCGCAGCCGTGCATTTTATGGAAGCGTATGTCTTTCATGGCAGTTGTCCGGAAAGGGCCGCGCGTGCGGCCCTGAGAGTTTTTTACTGAAGCCGGTTCCACACGAACCGGATATAGGGTTGCATGACGGTGAGCGCCTTTTCCGCCGTGAGCGGAAGCGTGGCTCCGGCGGCGTTGCGGTGACCGCCGCCGCCGAACTGGGCGGCCACGTCCCGCACGTTGTCCTGGCCCGAGGAGCGGAGGCTGGCCTTTGTTTCCACCTTGCCGTTCTTTTCCTCTTCGCGCAGCATGAGGGCCACGCGCACGCCGGAGAGGCGGCGCAGCTGTTCCACAATGCCTTCCGAGTCTTCGCGGCTGGCGTTGCATTCGCGCAGATCCTCAAGCGTGATGAGCGCCGCGGCAAGACGCCCGTCTTCGAGAATGCGCGCGTTCTGCATGGCGCGTCCCCACAGGCGCAGGCGGGATTCGGTCCAGTTGTTTTCCATGCACTCGCGCAGATGCGAGAGCTTGAGGCCCTGTTCCACCATTTCGGCCACGAGGCGCAGGGCTCCGGGCGTGGTGTTGCCGTAGCTGAAGTTGCCGGTGTCGGCGGAAATGGCCACGTACAGCGCTTCGGCGATGGCGCCGTTCAGCGTCACGCGCAGCGCCTTGGCGATGTGGGCCACCATTTCGCCCGTGGCGGCCATGTCGGGATCCACCCAGTTGGCTTCGGTGCCGAAGCGCGGATTGGCCAGGTGATGGTCGATGTTCACGGTGGGCACGCGGTCGAGCAGAGGCTGAATGGTCTCGCCGAGTCTGGCCCTGTCGCCGCAGTCGAGGCAGACCACGAGGTCGGGCTCGCAGGGCAGCTTGTCCAGGCTGGAGAGCACCGGGCCGGGCAGAGTGAGGAACTTCAGGCAGGGAGCCATGCCGTCTTCGTTGAACACGAGCGCTTCCAGACCGATGGCTCGCAGCGCCCAGGCCATGGCGAGACTTGATCCCATGGCGTCGGGGTCGGGATGCGCATGCGCGGCGATGAGCACGCGCTTGTGCTTCCGGAGAGCGGAAAGCACTTCTTCGGGAACGGGAGTGGTTTCAGTCGTCATAGAAAAACTCAAGGTCGCTGTAGACCATTTCTTCTTCGCACACGGCTTCCATCATGAGCAGGCACTTGTCCATGCGTGACTGCATGTGCCTTTCGCTGTTGCTTACCGATACGACCTGAAGCCGGAGCCTGACCAGCGATTCTTCGGTTCCGGCTTCGGCGATGGCCACGTTGAAGGTGTTGCGCACCTTCTGCTTGAGGCTGTTCGCCACACGGCGCTTGCCCTTGAGGGAGTCGTTGCCGTGCAGGGCGTATTCCACGGTGAGAACGCCTATGACCATGCCGTGCGCCTTGTCAGGAGCGATAGTCGGAGTTGAGGGAAACGTAGCCGTGGGAAAGGTCGGAGGCGAGCAGACGGGCTTCGCCCTTGCCGTCGCCGAGCACGATGTCGAGCGGCAGATCAACCTTCTTGAGCGGTTCTTCGAGCAGGGCGTCGAAGTCCAGATCGGTGGGGCGTCCGTTGCGGAACAGTTCCACGCCGCACAGCGTGACGCGCAGCGCCATGGGATCGAAATCCACACCCGCGCGGCCGGCCGCGGCCACGATGCGGCCCCAGTTGGGATCGCGGCCGAACATGGCCGTCTTCACGAGCTGGGAATGACCCACGGTGCGGGCCACCTTTTCGGCGTCCGCGTCGCAGGCGGCGCCGGTCACGTGAATGTGCATGACCTTGGTGGCGCCTTCGCCGTCCTTCACGAGCATGTAGGCGAGCTCGCCGAGCACTTCGGTGAGGGCGCTTTCCAGAAGCGGCAGTTCATCTTCGGTCACGGTCACGCCGGAAGCGCCGTTGGCCAGGCCGTAGAGAGAATCGTTGGTGGAGGTGTCGCCGTCGACGCTCACGCGGTTGAAGGTGGCGTCCGCGGCGCGGCGGAACATGGCGCGCCAGACTTCGGGCTCCACGGAAGCGTCGCACATCACGAGGGAGAGCATGGTGGCCATGTTCGGGCAGATCATGCCTGCGCCCTTGGCCACGCCGGCGAGACGCACCGTGCCACCGGAAAGGGAAAGCTCGCGTCCGGACATTTTGGGGTAGGCGTCGGTGGTCATCATGGCGCGGGCGAGGCCCTCGATGTCCACCTTGCCGAGCGAGGCCACGAGGGCGGGCACGGCGGCGGCCCACTTGTCCATGAGCATCTGGGCGCCGATCACGCCGGTGGAGGCGGGAAGCAGTTCGTCGGCGGAAACGTTTTCGCCCGCTTCGCGCAGGGCGGCGCTCACCATGTCGAGGGTGCGCAGGCAGTTTTCCCGCCCCTGCTCGCCGGTGCAGGCGTTGGCCTGGCCGGAGTTGAACAGCACGCCGCGCACGCCCTTTTCGTCGGAATTCTTGATGTTTTCCTGCGAAACGAGCACGGGGGCGGCCCGGAAAAGATTGGTGGTGAACACGCCTGCGGCGGTGGCGGGCACGTCGCTGAAGGCGAGGGAAAGATCATTGCGGTCGAGATGCTTGCCCCGGAAATCGGCATTGGCCGCGGCGAGGCGGAAGCCCTGAGGTATCTGGATCATGGAAAGTTCTCCGTTCCTTTGGAAAATGCCTTTCCAATCTGCCACACTTGCCGGGCAGGTGCAAGGTGAGCGGGGACCGGAGAAGAAGATGCCGGAAGCCGGGCGGTTAAAACAGGAAGGAGCCGCTGCCCGGGGGCGCCGGCTCCTTCAGAGAGTGCGGAGAAATGCTACTTGTTCTTTGCGGCGGCCACGCGTGCGGCTTCGGCCTTGAGTTCATTCAGCAGATTGACGTCGATCTTGGGGAATTCCTTGTAGATTTCGGACGTATTCTTCTTGAGGGTGGCCAGCTCTTCGGGAGTGGGAGTGTACACGCTGAGGTTCTTGTCCTTGATGGCCTGCATGCACTCGGCTTCGTCTTCAAGAATGTTCTTGCGCTGTTCCTGCACGTAGAGGTCGAGGGCTTCCTGGAAGATGGCTCTGTCGGCTTCGGGCAGTTTGTTCCACCATCTGGTGGAAGTGTAGATGACCTGGGGCAGATAGGTCTGCTGGGTGAATACCACGGACTTGCACACTTCGTCCCACTTGCCCTTGACGAGATAGGTGATATCGACGTCCACGCCGTCGATCACGCCCTGCTGAAGGCCGGTATAGACTTCGGAGCCGGGCATCGGGGTGGGGTTGAGGCCCATGGCCTTGAGCACGGCGATGTGCACGGGGGAGGAAGAGGCGCGCACCTTCACGCCCTTGAGGTCGGCAAGGCTGTGCACGGGCTTGTTGAGGTAGATGTTGCGGTTGCTGTAGCGGATGAAGGTAAGGGGAGTCACGGCCTTGTTGGCCGCGGCGGCCAGAATTTTCTTGCCCACGGGGCCGCTCAGCACTTCATCGGCGGTGTCGGCATCCGGGAAAATGTAGCCGAGGTCGAACATGGAGAAGATGGGCATGAAGTTGCTCAGGTTGGAAGGCCCTTCCACGAGGAAGTGCACCATGCCGAGCTGCATGCCCTGATAGGCGCTTTCCATGGTACCGAGCTTGAACTGATCGTAGATGTCGATGCGGTACTTGCCGTTGGTTTTTTCTTCCACGTATTTCTTCATGGTTTCCAGGGAACGGCAGATGGCCATGGAAGTGGTGGCGTGCGTGGTGATCTTGACGGGTATGGGAGCGGCCTGGGCGGGAGAAGTGCCGATAAGGGCGGCGAGAAGGCACAGGCAGGAGATGCGGAACAGTTTGTTCATGAAGAACTCCTTTGCGTCTGGGTTATCTGACGAGGCAGAGGGAAAGCCAGGGAACATAGGCTATAATGTAGTACACGGCAACCATGGAGATAATGTAGGGCAGTATGGCCTTGCTGAGCTGGGCGAAGGAAATGTCGCCTATGGCGCAGCCTACATAGAGATTCATGCCCACGGGAGGAGTGATGTTGCCGAGAACCACGCCGTAGGCGATGAGCACACCGAACTGAATGGGATCCATGCCTACCTGCACCATCATGGGCAGCAGAATGGGGGTCATGATGAGCACGATGGCCACGGATTCCATGAACGTGCCCAGGATGATGAGCAGCGTCACGACCAGGAACATGAGCACGTGCTTGTTGGTGGTGATGCCGTTCAGGAGATCGGCAACCACGGCGTCGGCGTTGAAGTACACCAGAATGATGCCCAGGGCGCCCGCGGCCGTGATGACGAAGAACATCATGCCTGTGGTCTTGACCGTGGAGAAAAGGATCTCCTGAAACTTCTTCCAGGTCATGGTTTTGGTAATGAAGGTTTCGGCAAACAGGGCGTACACCACGGCGACCACGCCGGCTTCGGTGGGGGTGGTGATGCCGGTATAGATGCCGCCGAGCACGATGACGGGAACCATGAGGGCCCATTTGGCTTCCCATACGGCGGCGAGGCGTTCCCTGGCACCGGCGCGCAGTGTCTTGAGTCCGTAGCCTTTGCGGGCGGCGATGAACATGCTCGCGCCCATGAAGACCAGCATGGTGAGAATGCCCGTGGGAATGACGGCGATGAACAGGTCGCCGATGGATACGCCCGCGGTGGCGCCGTAGATGATGAGCACGGTGCTGGGCGGAATGAGGGCGCCGAGCGTGCCCGAGGCAGTGTTGACGGCGGTGGAGAAGGTGCGGGGGTAGCCTTCCTTCTGCATGGCGGGAATCATGATGCCGCCGATGGCCGCCGTAGTGGCGGGCGGGGAACCGCAGAGCGAACCGTAGAACGCGCAGGCCAGAACCGAGACCAGGGAAAGACCGCCGGTAATATGGCCTACAAGGGTTTTGGCCAGCTTGAGCAGCGAACCGGCCATGGAGCCGCGCTGCATGATGTCACCGGCACAGATGAAGAACGGCAGGGCCAGCAGGGGGAAGGAATCGAACGTGGTGTACAGTTTCTGGGTGAAGAGCGCGTAGGGCAGATCTCCCACAAAGATGGCGGCAAGAACGGAGAGACCTATGGCGGTGCCTATGTGCAGGGTGAGCGCAAGCCCGACGATGAGTACCCAGAACATGGTGACGAGAACGGGATCCATAGATGCTCCTTTATTCCGTTCCACCGGTGACGGGTTTGTTCATGATGGTCTTTACCAGCAGAATAGCCGCGTAGAAGGCCATGAGAACGAATCCTACCGGAATGGGTATCCAGGTGATCCATACCTCCATGTCGATGCTGGAGGCATGCTGCTCCATGCCCTTGACTTCGAGCATCATGTCATAGGAGAGGTAGGTACAGGCAATGCAGTAGAAGAGAGAGCATGCGTGCGTGATGATGTTGAAGATTTTTTTCATCGTCGGACCGGAGAAGCTGAGGGCCACATCCACGCGCAGATGACCGTTGCTGCGCATGGTGAGCGCCGCTCCGGCATAGGCGAGAGCGATGAAAAGGTAGCGGCATACTTCTTCAGGCCAGCTCAGCGCATTGTTGAAGCAATAGCGGAACACGACCTGGAGAAAGGAAATGATGATGAGCATGATCAGAACACAGGCGCCAATACGATTGATGACGGTGTCCAGACATTGCAGAAGCTTGTTCATGAAGACTCCTTGTCTTGCAGGTCGGAAGCGGAGGCAAGACGGCGTCCGAGCTCTCTGGCGCGTTGGCAGTCGAGGGGAAACACCTCGTCGTGCCGCTGCTTTTTGGCCGCGCCGTCATAGATGTCCATATAGAACTTGCTGTAGTCCTGAACCTGCATGGTATCGGTGCAGAGAAGCGTTTCGCAGTGACCGAAAACGCGCTTCATGAAGAAAGCCGACTGTTCGATGACGGAGAGAGAGAAGTTTTCTGGAAACGGAGGATTGCGCTTGGCTATTTCCGCTTCGGTGATGTTCATGGTGTAGAACAGTGCGGTTCGGATGGTTCTCTTCAGGAGAGAACGTTCTTTCTCGTAACGGGTGACGGGAAAGAGCAGACGTTCCATGAAAGCTCTCATGGAAGAGGATTCGGTGTAGAAGTAGATGGGACTGCCGAGCAAAATGACGTCGGCGTTCAGAGCTTCTTCGAGGTAGGGAGTTGCGGCGTCGCGCAGAACGCACAGGCCGGTGCTCGGCCGGTTCCGGCTCTTGCAGGCCAGACAGCTGCGGCATCCGCTGAATGACATGTCGTACAGATGAACAAGAGAGGTTTCCGCTTTCGCCTCTGCGGCGCCTTCCAGGGCGTGCCTGAGAAGTGTTGCGGTATTGAAGTTTTTTCGTGGACTGCCGTTAAATGCAATGACCTTCATAGATGCCTCTGGACGGTTGCGGTTGGGCGTCGATGCCGGCGGGGCGAGGACCCGGAATTCCGGGCCCTCCCGGTACTATGCGGAAGCGGTATCGATGCCGAGGAGTTTGGCTGCGTTCTTCCAGAGGAACTTCTCCTTGGGAACGGGCATCCACGGACGGTCCAGCGACTCTCTGAGGGCCTGACCCACGCCGCGGATGGGGTAGGAGCTCGCGAAGAGCACCTGATCCTGCAGCATATGGTTATACATGAGGATCTGATCGTCCACCGTATTTATGAAGGGAAAGTAGAAATAGCTGTCCGGCAGCGAGTAGATGTTGGGGTAGCGAACCATGATGGCCATGAATTCCACCAGCTTGGGATAGCAGGAATGCGGAACCACGATGTTCAGGTTCGGGCAGGCGATGGCGATGTCTTCGATGTCCTTGGGTTCGTTCCAGCTCGTGTCGTTGCCGCAGAGCCAGTTCAGGGTAATGACCAGGGTGAGATTTTCGGCTTCGACGGCACGGTAGAAGTCCATGAGGCAGGGATCGTTGACACGGTAGCACTTGTCGAGCCAGAAAGGTTCGACGCAGATGCCCTTCATGCCGAGGCTCTTCATGCGGCGGATCTGCGAAAGTGCGTCGGGGGCAGTGGGATCAAGGGCGGGCATGCCCATGAAGCGGCCCGGATACAGATTCATGAAGTCCAGAATTTCTTCGGGGGTGACGTTGCCGGAGCCGACGGAATCGGTCTTGGTGAAGCGGCCGACGATGACGCCGAGATCGATGCCGGCCTCGTCGAGTTCGGCCATGAACTGACCGTAGTCACCGGTCTTCGCAGAAATGACGGGTTCGCGGCCTTCGGCCATGAGGGCAAAGGCGCCGGAGCTCGGCGGATTGTTCCAGGTCTTGAACAGACCGGTTTCCCGGAAGCTCTTGAACGGAGGACGAATGCGGAAGTCGATGATCATGCTTGTGCTCCTTGCGGATGAAATCTGTGGAATAGGGGAGATCAGGCGATGTCCAGATGAAGAAGTCTGGCGCCGTTTTTCCAGAAGAATTTTTCCCTGGGTTCGGGGAGCCACTGCCCCTGTTCCAGGGAAAGCTCCACGGACTGCTTGAAGCCGCGGATGGGATAGGAACTGCCGAACAGCACCTGGTTCTGCAGCATGTGGTTGTACATGATGCGCTGTTCCTTGGCGGTGTCGATGAAGGGGAAGTAGAAGTAGCAGTCGGGAATCAGATAGACGTTGGGGTAGCGCACGGCTATGGCCATGAGTTCGGTGAGACGGGGCCAGCAGGCATGCGTGATGAGCAGGGGCATGTCGGGGCAGGCCATGGCTATCTGTTCCACATGATAGGGGGAGTTCCACTTCGTGCTGTCGCCACAGTTGAAGTTCAGCGTGGTGGTGAAGAGCATCCCGAGGGATTCTATTTTTTTGTAGAGCGGGAAGAGCCGGCTGTCGTTGAGGAACATGTGCTCGGAGCTCCAGAAGGGCTCTATGCATATGCCGGCCATGCCCATGTCGGCAGCACGCTCTATCTGTTCCATGGCATCGGGATCCAGAGGATCCACGGCGGGCATGCCCACGAATTTACCGGGGTACTTCTTGATGATGGCATCAAGATCATCGGCCGTTACGTTGCCTCTTCCCTTGTCCTGAACCTTTGTCATACGTCCGATAATGACGCTGATGTCAATGCCGGCTTCTTCCATTTCACGGACAAATGCATCCATATCTCCGTTCATGGACGGAGTTTTTATTCTACCTTCCCATTGATTGCGGTAAGGAGAATGTGGATTTTTCCAGACTTCAAAAGCACCGGATTCAAGATAGCTTGGAATAGGTGGTCTTACTCTGAAATCAATAATCATAATGGTATCCCGATATTGACATGTTGGAAGGGAAATACGTTTAGGGTGGAAAGGTTAAGATGATGTTATATTTTTGAGTATGCAAGAAGTATGCCATATCGAAAGTGTGCCGTAAGCGTGAAAAAAAATGCATGGGGTGAGGATTCACGCGAGGGAAGAGGAATTTGGGAGCGAAGCGGAGGGAGAAAAAAAGCGAAAAAACTTGCCGAAATAGCCAAGATGAGGTAGTAATGCATCAATTTTGATGTACGGAGTATTATGATAATTGTTTGATAATATAATATAAAATATGATAGTACGTTATTTGTGCCATTTTTCATCAGTAAAAAAGCCTCAAAAAGAAAAACTCCATTTTTAAAAAAATATATTATATTTCAATATATTATATAAAAAATTCAAGTTAACTCCGCAAAAGATGTGATGCAAAAAAGCCTCAAAATGAAAAAGCCCGTCAGGGAAGGAGCGGCAATATGGACCTCATGGAAGATTTTATGGCCCGAAATATGGAAATGCTGAAAATACTGGCCGACGATCAGAATGTCGGCGTGTGGATCAATTCCGGGGATGGGCAGATCCTGTATGCCAGCCGGGGAGTCAGGGAGCAGTACGGAGTCGATCCTGCCGCCCTTCTGGGACACAATTCCACGGAGCTGGTGGAAACAGGTCTTGCCAGCGGGCAGAGTCTTCCGGAAACCCTGCGCACCCGGGCCATAAGCAAGGCCGAGTGCGTGACTAAAATAGGAAAGAAAGTATCGATTGTCTGTTATCCTTTTTTTAAGGAAAACGGTAAGTTATGGCGTGTTGTCGGCATAAGCCGCATTGTGGGCGACATCAGCGGAGACCGGGAGGACAATGCAGAGGAGGAGAGCTCTTCGCCCATACACATAGAGGAAAAGCTGAAGGAACCCTTCATCGCGGTGAGCAGTCAGATGCGCGCTATCATGGAGTCGCTTGAGCGGCTGGGAAGGAGCGACGCCACGGTCATGATTCGCGGAGAATCGGGCGTGGGCAAGGACGGCATAGCCTACCGGCTGCACAAGTTCAGCCGCAGGGCCGATCAGCCCTATGTGGTCATCAACTGCGCGACCATTCCCGAAAACCTCATAGAATCCGAGCTGTTCGGTTATGAGAAAGGCGCGTTCACCAATGCCACGTCATCCAAGATGGGGCTGTTTGAAATGGCCAATCACGGCACCATATTTCTCGACGAAGTGGGCGATATGCCGCTTGCCGTACAGGTGAAGCTGCTGCGATGCATTCAGAACCGGCAGATACTGAGGGTGGGCGGCAAGAAGATGATCAACCTTGACGTGCGCTTCATCACGGCGACCAACCAGCCCGTGGAAGAGATGGTGGCTGCTGGGAAGTTCAGAGAGGATTTGTACTACCGGCTGAACGTCATCAAGCTCATCATACCCCCGCTGCGGGAACGCTACCAGGATATCATGCCTCTCGCGCGTCATTTTCTCGGGCAGTTCAACAAGAAGTACGAGACGAAGAAGCAGTTTTCCAAGGCCGTGCAGCGGATATTCCATGCCTACTCCTGGCCCGGCAACGTGCGCGAGCTGGAAAACACGGTGGAACATGCCGTGGCCTTGTGTCCTTTTGCCATCATAGGGCCGCAGTTCGTGCCGCAGTACATTACCGACGCTCTTCAGAAAAAGGGGGAGGGCGAGATCATGACCCTCAAGGAGGCCACGGAGGCTTGTGAAAAAAAGCTGCTTGCGGAAACGATGCTGAAGTATCCCTCCAGCCGCAAGGCTGCGCAGGTGCTGGGCTGCGATCAGACCACGGTGCTGCGCAAGCTCAAAAAAATACGGGCTTATTTATGATGCTCCAGAGGGCGGGGAAAAGAAGAACTTCATTCAGATGGGGCTGTAAAAAAGGCGGCCGCAGGGGCCGCCGGAATTACAGGGAAGCGTCTTCGTTGAACAGTACATGGCCGGGGCTGCGCAGCGGCAGGCGGCGCCAGTGTACGGCCGGATATCCGGCCATGAGTGCGCCGTGCAGCACATGGCCTTCGGGCAGTCCGAGGGAGGCCAGCGGGCGGCTGCGGGCTACCTGCACGATGCTTCCGGCCCAGCACGAGCCGATACCCCGGGCAAGCAGGGCAAGTTCCAGATAGCTGACGGCGGCGGCGCAGTCGGTGCATCCCCACGGAGCTTCGGCGGGAGCCATGGCCAGAATCACGCAGGGGGCGCCGCGCAGCAGGCTGTCGCGGCCCTCTTCGGCGTTCACGTAATGGCTGCGCACCTTTTCGGTGCTGCCGTCGCGGTAATAGGGGAGCAGCTCCTGCCTGATGCTTTCAAGCTGCTGCGGGCTGTCGATGATCTTCCACCGCACGCTGCGCAGATTGGAGGCCGACGGTGCGTAGGCCGCGTCCGCCACGGCATCCAGAAGAAGCGACCGCTCAGGCTGTCTGGGGGAAAAGCAGCCTGTGGAGCGTCTGCGCTTCATGAGGGCGGAAAGCTGTTCAGGATCGACGGAGGGGCCGTGATCTTCTGGCAGATCTTTGGCGGTTGCGCCGTCCAGCCGTATGGCGAAGGCGGGGCATATGGCCAGGCACTGGCCGCAGTGCATGCAGAGCGAAACCTTGTCCTGACGAATGGTGCTTTTGCCGTTTTCCGGGGATTTTTCAAAGATGAAGCGGCGGCAGACCTTTTCGCAAAGGCCGCAACCTGTGCAGCGTTCCTGATCGACGGTGAGAAAGGGAGCGGGCTGTTCCATGAGGCCTCCGTTGAGATGGGTGTCGGCAGAGGGTTCGGCGCCGGCAAGGCGGCCGTGGGAAGGAGGCTTCCCACGACCGCGCAAAAACCGGCGGACCGGGACTGATCAGACTTCTTCGGGCGTCATGAGGCGAATGAGATCGGCGGCATTTCCCCGATCTTCCAGAGTCCTGACGGCATGAGCGAGTTCCCGGAGCCGCTCTTCGGAAATCGGGCGGATGGAGGATTTCGCGCACATCGACAGCTTATGCTCCATTTCCTCCAGCGTCATGGGTTTGTTCGAGGAGCCTTTCAATTCCCGGCACACGGCGGAACGCGTGGTGCCGTCGGTCATGGTGACGGTCATGGTGACGGGTACCATGGAGGCGGCCGGAGCGCCGTCGTCGGTTCGCAGCGATATGCTGCGGGCCACCTGCCGGACTTCGGGGTTCTGCACGCCCTTTTCGGTAAAGTCTTCGAGCATGGCCGTTCCCTTGACCAGACCGAGGGCTCCGCACCAGGCACCGCTCAGAATGCTTTCCACCACGGGGTTGCCCGTTATGGCGTCGTAGGGCTTGCCGGATACGCGCCAGGCCACTTCGGGCATGGCTATTTCCGCGGACCGGACATGGCGGAAATCCACGCCCTGCTCATGGAGCATAATGCCCGCCTCCAGCGCGCCGGCGGCGTCGCGGGCGCAGGGATAGGGCTTGAGGCCGATATTCAGCATGTCCCATTCGGTTCCCAGGCCGCGCAGCATTTCCACCCGGCTGTAGTTGCCGTTTTCATAGAGAGACATATAGCCGTAGGGGCCTTCCAGCACGTTGATGGGGCCGGTGATGCCGAGCCGGGCGAGCTGACAGGCCGTAATGCCGCTGCGCACGGCAAAGCCGGGATGCATGCGCTTGACGAGTGCGCCGTCGATATTGGACTGCAGCGTTGACCCCGTCTGGGCAAAGGCGATGCCGTAGGCGGCGACAAGTTCGTCTTCCGAGAGTTCCATGAGTTTTCCCGCCGCGGTGACGGCGCCGAAATAGGCCAGTGTTCCCGTGCGGTTGAAGCGCAGAGAAGCGTGTATGCTCCGGCCTATGCGCCCCATGACTTCCGCACCGAGAGTCACGGCCGCAAGCAGGTGCCTGCCGTCGATGTTTCCGGCGTATTCCGCAACGGCGAGGGCGGCGGCAAGGCAGGTGCAGTGGGTATGGGCAATGGCCTTGTCGTGCGTGTCGTCGAAGTCCAGCGCCTGAAAAAGCGTGGCGTTGACCATGCCTGCATGGATGGCGGGCACCTTGCCTCCGAACACCAGCAGCGAGGCCTGCGGCGAGCCGCCGGTATCGATGGCCCAGCGGGCGAGTTCCCGGCAGCCGGGAGCTGCGGATCCCGCCAGACCGCAGGCGAGCGTATCCAGGATGAGTTCCTTGTCGTGCTTCACGACCGCGTCGGGAAGATCGTCGAAGGATGCTCCGCGGACGAATGACGCGATTTCCTTGATGGCGTCCATGGCCGTTCCTCAGAGCCCGAGCAGACGGGCCGCATTGTCGTGCATGGTGAGCTGAAGGGCCTCGGGGGTGAAGGGAAGGTCTTTCCACAGCCTTATGCTCTGGGCGATGCCGCGGACGGGATAGGAGCTGGCGAAGAGCACCCGGTGACGCAGCAGAGTGTTGGCGGTGTTGACGAAGTCGTTCACGCCGAACATGCCGGGAATGTAGGCGTAGCAGTCGGGAATGAGCCAGATGTTGGTGTGCATCATGGCCACGCCGGCCATGAGCTGCAGATAGGGCCAGCAGGCATGGGGGACAACGATTTTGAGGCGCGGGAACTTTTGCGCCACATGCTGCACGTGGATGGGATGGGTGTAGGTGAGGTCCTTGACGTAGAGGCCGCTCTGCATGATGGACATGATCATGCCGTGATCCTGGCAGTACTCGTAGATGGGATCGATGAGCGGATCATCCGCGTACAGCGGAGGATTGCTGAAGCTCGGATCGATGCAGGCGCCGACAAAGCCCTGACTGCGGCGGAGTTCCAGTTCTTCCATGACGTGGGGGGAGCGGGGTTCCAGCGCCACGAAGGGGAAGAACTTGCCGGGATGTTCGCGGCTCAGACGCAGTGCGTCGTCGTTGGTGGTGGAGGAATGGGAGGTTCCCACTTCGCTCACGCGGCCCATGAGCACGGAGGCCGCCACGCCCGCTTCTTCAAGTTCCTGGAGAAGCAGCGGCACGGAATGCTGGTCGGCCGAAGGAATGGGATCTCTTCCGGCGGTGGTGAACATCTCTTCCGCAGGATCGGCGGGCGGGGTCCAGCAGCTGCCGAAAATGCCGAGGGAAAGATTGCCTTCGTAGGGCGGACGTACGCGAAAATCGATGATCATGATAATTCTCCAATGGTTAGAGGGAACAGGCGCAGAGGAAGCCCTCGCGCGTGGCGTCCTGAATCTTGCGGGGAGCGAGTGCGTCCCCGATGACATGCACTTGGCCGAAAGCCTGCTTGAGGGGTTCGAGCAGGGAGGTGTCGGAGCGGTAGCCCGCGGCAATGACCACGGTGTCGGCCGGAATCAGGCTGCCGTTGCACATGACGCCTTCATCCGTAATGGACTGGACGGCGGCTCCGGTATGGACGGTTACGCCGAAGTGCTGAAGATTGCTGTGAATATGGGCCAGGAAGGTGCCGCCGCAGCCGCGGGCGATCTCGTTGGCCATTTCCAGAATCGTGACGCTCCTGTTGCGGACGCCGAGGAAGTGGGCCGTTTCCACGCCCACAAGTCCGCCGCCTATGATGACCACCTTGTGACCGGTTTCCACGGCGCCGGAGAGCACGTCTTCGGCCATGACGACGATGGGCTTGTCCACGCCGGGTATGGGGGGAAGTGTCTGTCTGGCTCCGGTGGCGAGAACGACATGATCGGGATGATGAGCGCGGATGTCGTCCGGCGAGGTGACGGTACCGGAAATCTGCGTGACGCTCAGCTCTTTCAGCTGGGTGCGCAGGTAGCGCTCGAAGAGCAGGAACGATTCCTTTTCCGGAGGTGCGGCGACGATGTCGAGCTTGCCGCCGGGTTCGGGCTTTGCGTCGCAGAGAATGACGATATGTCCGCGCATGGCGGCTACTCTGGCGCACTCCATGCCGGCGGGACCGCCGCCAATGATGACGACGCGGCCGGGATCGGGGCTCGGTTCCACCGTTCTTTCTTCTTCAAAAGAGCATCGGGGATTGACCAGACATTCCGCAGAATTGCCGGACATGATGCCGTCTGCGCAGCCCTGGTTGCACGCCACGCAGTAGCGAATGTCCTCCCAGCGGCCGCTTTTCATTTTCAGCACGAAATCCTCGTCGGCCAGCAGTCCGCGGCCGATGGCCACGGCGTCGGCCTTGCCCGTGGTCAGAATGTCCTTGACGAGTTCGGCGCTGTTCAGACGTCCCGCCACGATGACGGGTACGGAAAGTTCTTTTTTCAGCGTTTCGGCGTAGGGCACGAGAAAGCCCTGCGGAATGAACATGGGCTGAATGCTGTAGGGCAGGGCGTCATAGCTGCCTGCAGAGATGCCCACGGCGCTGATGCCGGCGTCCTGCGCCATGCGGCAGATGCTGCGCACTTCATCAAAGTGCAGGCCGTCGTCGAGAAATTCATCGGCGGAAATGCGGATGCTTACCGGCACGCGTCCCGCCACTTCATGCAGCACGGCGTTGAGCACGCGCATGGGGAAGCGGCAGCGGTTTTCCAGGGAGCCGCCGAATTCGTCGGTTCTCTTGTTGCTGTGGGGAGAGAGAAAGCTGTGCAGCAGGTAGCCGTGGGCAAAGTGTACCTCCACAAGGTCGAAGCCCGCTTCAATGGCGCGGCGTGCTCCGTCGGTGAACTTGCGCACCATGTCGTCCATGTCCTGCACAGTCATGGCGCGGGGGTGGCTGTTCACTGCGGCGCAGGGCATGGCGGAGGGCGCTATGGGAGTGAGTCCGGTCACCGCCTCGGTGGCCTGCCTGCCCGCATGATAGAGCTGCGCGCCGATGCGGCCGCCGGCGTCGTGGACGGCCTTGCACAGTTCGGAGAGACCGGGAAGAAAGTCGTCGGAATAGATGCCGAGCTGGGAGGGCAGGCCGGCGCCTTCGGGCGAAACGGCGATGGAACCCGTGACGATGAGTGCGACTTCCTTGCGGGCGCGTTCCTTGAAGAAGTTGATGAGCCGCTCACTCACCTTGCCTCCCTTGTGGGCCATGCCGTTTTCCATGGGGGCCATCAGAAAGCGATTCTTCAGCGTGAGATTGCCTATGCTGAGAGGAGAGAACATGTCTGTCATGGGTGATCCTTGGTAAGGGGTGTCGGAAAAGATATGTTTTCCGATGCATTTTTCGTGCCAAAACAGACGGAAAAAGGAGGTCCATGCCGTGATGCCGAAATTTTTTTTCGTACCGGGAAGGAAAGAGCCTTCTTGCGCGAGCTTTCCCGCCGTGCTAATCTCCGCTCGTTCTTTGCGAACGCCCCCAGACCTTCAACCCGGCCTTGCGCCCTTGTGACACCCATGTCTGAAAACTCTGGAAAGAAAGGCAGTTCCATGTTTCGCGACTACGGCGAAGCGCTGCTGACGGCAGTGGTGCTGGCTCTTGTCATCCGAACCTTTTTTCTTCAGGCGTACACCATTCCTTCCGGCTCCATGCTGCAGACCGTGCAGATCGGCGACTACGTTCTCGTCAACAAGTTCGTGTACGGCGTGAAGATTCCCTTTACCGACAAATACCTGTTCCGCGGAGCGGATCCGCAGATAGGCGACATCATCGTGTTCAAGTATCCCCGCGACCCCAGCACCGACTACATCAAGCGCGTGGTGGGGCTTCCCGGCGACGTCATTGAAATGCGCAACAAGCAGTTCTACCGCAACGGCGAGCCCGTGAAGGAAGACTACATTCAGCAGCTCTACCCCAACGTGATCGGCAGACTCGACAACGTCGGTCCCATGACCGTTCCCCCGGATTCCTACTTCGTCATGGGCGACAACCGCGACAATTCCGAGGATTCCCGCGCCTGGGGCTGCGTGCCGCGCTCCTACATTCACGGCAAGGCCTGGCGCATCTACTGGTCGTGGGACGGCGACACCCATACGCCGCGTCTCGGCCGCCTCGGCCATCTTGTCGAATAGCGGGTCGAACCATTTCCCCTTCGGGGCGACTCTCCCGGAACGCGCCGCTTCGGGAGAGCCGTTGTTTTTTCTGAACAGGGCTCTCGCCCCTGAACGCTCCGGCGCGTCGGCCGCGCGGCCGCTCAGGCTGCCCGTTGCCGGTCGTGCAATGTCAACCTTCGGAAGGATGCTTTCGTGCAGCGAATTCCCGAACCTCTGAAAAATCTCGTGGACCAGCTCGCCCGCCTGCCCGGGCTCGGGCCCAAGTCCGCCATGCGCGCCGCCATGACTCTGCTCAAGTGGCCCGAAGCCGAAGTGCGCCGGCTGGGCAAAAGCGTGTACGAGCTGCGCGACACGCTTCATCTGTGCAGCCGCTGCGGCGGCCTTTCCGATTCCGATCCGTGCCCCATCTGCGCCGATCCCGAGCGCGACGAAACCCAGCTCTGCCTTGTGGCCGAGTGGGACAGTATGCTCACCATGGAAGAGGGCAACTTCTACAAGGGCTACTACATGATTCTCGGCGGCCTTCTTGCGCCGCTCGATCACAGCCCCGCGGAGACGCTGGAAATGGACCGTCTGCGCGCCCGCCTTGCCGAAGGCCGGGTGAAGGAGCTCATTCTTGCCCTCGGAGCCACGGCCGAAGCCGAAGCCACGGCCACCTTCGTGAAGGAACAGGTGAGCGCGCGCTTTCCCGAAGTGCGCGTCACGCGGCTTGCCCAGGGCATTCCGCTGGGCGCCGAGGTCAAATACATGGACAGGGAAACGCTGCGCCAGTCGCTGCGCTACCGTCAGGCTCTGTAGCGGCCGCAGGGCCGCGCGTTTGCCGGGCGCTTCCCGGCCTCACACGAATGTCAACGTCATGGAGATGTCATGGCCTTTTATTTTGCCCCCCGCGAGGCGAGAACCACGCTGACCTGCCCCGAGTGCGGAAAGCCGCTTGACATCCGCCGCACCTGTCATGAGGCGTACATGCAGTGTTCCGCCTGCCGCCGCACCTTTCCGCTCAAGCAGTTCATCAGCCAGATGGACGACGTGATGGAAGAATTCCTCGAACGGCTGTACGCCGACCGCGTGTAGCCTCTCTACGGGAGACGCCCCTCCGGCGGTCTTCCGCCCAAGGAGCAACTATGAGCTCTCGCCGTTCTTCGTTTGCGGCATTTCAGCCGCTTGTGGACATCGCGCTGTTCGTTCTCGTCAACACGGCGCTGTTCTTTGCCGCCCGACTGGCGCTTCTTTACTTTCTTCTGCCCGACATCACCGAACGCGGGCACATTCCCGAAGCTCTCTACATAGGCCTCAAGTTCGACGCGCGCATGGCGGTGTTCATGGCGCTGCCTCTGGCCTTCTGCCTGCTCTGGCCGCGTCTTGAGCGCGCCGTTTCGCGCGAGGGCGCGTCGTTTGCCCGGAAGGCGCTCTGCCTCGTCACCGGACTGATGGCCGCCGGAGCCATGCTCGTCTATGTGTTCGACTTCGGCTTCTTCTTCTATCTGCATCAGCACATCGACATGGGCGCGAAGGTCTTTCTGGAAGACCCCTCGGAATCCGTGCGCATGGTGTGGCAGAGCTATCCCGTGCCGCTCATCGTTGCGGCCTTCGCCGTGGCGGAGGCGCTCTACGTGTGGCTGTTTGCGCGTTTTCTGCGCTCCCACGCGGCGTTCCCCATCCGTCCGAAAAAGGGCGGGGAAGGCTGCACCCGCAAGTGGCGCGCCTTCATCACCACGGCCTCGCTCGTCATGCTCTTCATCGTGGGCTACGGGCAGATCAGCTCCAACCTCTTCCCCCTGCGCTGGAGCAACGCCTATTTCAGTTCGGACAAGAACATCGCCATTCTGGCCGTGAATCCCATCCAGAACCTTTACGATACCCGCAACTACGGCAAGGCGCTTCCGCCGAACATCGAGGCCACCCGCGAGGCCTGGCCCCGCATGGCCGCGTACCTGCGCGTTCCCGAAGGCTCGGAGCCGCTCACCTACGTGCGGCATTTCCCCGGCAGAGCCATGGAAAAGCGCCCCAACATCGTGATTCTCATCATGGAGTCCCTGTGCTGGGAGCGCACCTCCCTTGCGCCTTCCATGCCCGCCTCCCTCGGCCCGGACATTGATCCCACGCCGTTCCTCAGGGAACTGGCGCCGAAGAGCCTCTACTATCCCAACTTCTACTCGCCCACCCGCACCACGGCCCGCGCCGTGTTCACCACCATCAGCGGCGTGCCGGACGTGAACCATTCCGGCGGCACCACGTCGCGCAATCCCAAGCTGGTGGATCAGTCTTCGGTGCTCAATGAATTCGCGGGCTACGAAAAGTATTACATGATAGGCGGAAACGCCAACTGGGCCAACATCCGCGGCATGCTTCAGCACAACGTGGAAGACCTGCATCTTCTGGAGGAATCGGCCTGGGAGGCCCCCAACACCGACGTGTGGGGCGTGTCCGACATCGCCATGTTCCGCGAAGCCGTGGACGTGCTCTCCGGCAGCCGCAAGCCCTTCATTTCCGTGATTCAGTCGGCGTCGTTCCACCGGCCCTACACCATTCCCGACGACAACGAAGGCTACGTGTCTCCGCCCGATCCCTCGCCCGAGGCTCTGGCCTGGTACGGCTACGAAAGCGCCGAGGAATTCCGTTCCCTGCACCTTTCCGATCACGCCCTGCGCCGCTTCTTCGACAAGGCCTCGAAGCAGCCGTGGTTCAACGACACCGTGTTCGTCATCATCGGCGATCACGGCCTGAACAACAATTCCACCAACATCACGCCCGCCGTGCGAGCGTGCAACCTGCAGGCGTGGCACATTCCGCTGCTCATCTACGCGCCGGGCGGTCAGGTGAAGCCGGGCGTGAATCCGGCTCCGCACATTCAGCCGGACGTTCTGCCTTCCATGGCGGCGCTGGCCGGTCTGGACTTCTACACCAACACGCTGGGCCGCAATCTCTTCGACCCCGCCAACGACGCCGACGCCGTGGCCTTCATCAGCGATACCGACAGCGTTCACTACCTGCTGGAAGACGGCTACGTGTACGCCGTGCGTCCGAAGGGCGACGCCCTGTACCGTCTGGACGAGCGCACGCCCGACAACAACGCCCGCGATCTGCGGGCCGAGGAGCCGGAAAGGGCGGCGTCCATGCGGCAGAAGCTCATGGATTTCTACTACACGTCGCAGTACCTCCTGCACAACAACGGCAAGGATCGCATTGCGGCCGCGCGCGCTGCGGCAAAGGACGCGGGAAAATAAGCCATGAAGACCGTGACCATTCATACCGACGGTTCCTGCCTCGGCAATCCCGGCCCGGGCGGCTGGGCCGCCGTGCTGACGTGCGAGGGCGCGAAGGGCCCGGCCAGACGCGAGATGAGCGGCGGCTTTGCCCGCACCACGAACAACCGCATGGAGATTCTGGCCGTGCTGGAGGCGCTCGGTGCGCTCCGCGAGCCCTGCGTGGTCGAGCTGTACACCGATTCGCAGTACGTGGCCAAGGCCATCAAGGATCGCTGGCTGGCGGGCTGGCTGCGCAACAACTGGCTGACTTCGGCCAAGAAGCCGGTGAAGAATCAGGACCTTTGGAAGCGCATGCCCGAGCTCCTTTCCCGGCACGAGGTGCGCTTTCACTGGCTCAAGGGACATGCGGGGCACGCGGAAAACGAGCGCTGCGACGAGCTGGCCCGGACGGAGGCTTCCCGGAAGGATCTGCCCGAGGACGTGGGCTTTTCCGACTAGCGGACTCTCTTGTCCGGGGGCCTGCACGGCGTCATGAGGCCGCAGCGGCTTTCGGATGAGAGTTCCTTGCGCCATGCCGGCACGACATTTGACATGCGGCCGTGCGGAATATGGAATATTTCGTGTCCGCGCACGGCCGCATGTTGTGCAAGCGCCCGAATAATCGTAGAAAAGATAAGCAAAAATAGAGTATTGCGCCCTCGTCTTGTCCTGCCGGACATCCTGTGTTAGACTTGTGCCGTTATGACCCGACGTGAATGGAAAATACGCGCGACGGCCCGCCTTGCCGGCACGGAAGCTCCGGCAACGGTAGCCGCTCTTCTGCTTTGTCATGTGCTCGGCATAGACAAGGTGGCGCTTGTGGCCCATTCCGAAGAAGAGGTGCCGGCCGACGCGGAGCGCCGGCTTGAAGCGCTTCTGGCGCGGCGTCTGGCCGGAGAGCCTGCGGCCTATCTGCTCGGCCGCCGTGAATTTTACGGTCGCGATTTCTTTGTGGACTCCGGCACCCTCATTCCCCGCCCCGAAACGGAGCATCTTGTGGAAGCGGCGCTGGAGTTTTTCGGCGATCGGCAGGACGTGCGCTTTCTTGACCTCGGCACGGGCAGCGGCTGCATTGCCGTGACGCTGGTTGCAGAGAGGCCGACATGGCGCGGCGCGGCCGTGGATATTTCGTCCGCCGCGTTGAAGACGGCCCGAAAAAACGCCGAAGCAAACGGCGCAGCCGACGCCGTCACCTTCGTTGAGGCCGATTTTACCGGGCCTTTGCCCTTTGCCTGCGGCAGTTTTGATCTTGTCGTCAGCAATCCCCCCTACATCAGTGAAGAAGAATACGCCGGACTCGATCCCGGCGTCAGGAATTTTGAGCCGCGCTCCGCGCTGGTGCCCGGGCCTTCGGGTCTGGAACACCCCCGCGCGGTGGAAGCGGCGGCCCGCGCCCTGCTGAAGGAAGGCGGCCTGCTGCTCATGGAGCATGGATGCCTTCAGGGCGATGCGTGCCGGGCGTTGTGTTCGGACGCGTACTGGAAGGATATGCGCACGGGACGCGATCTCGCCGGAAAGGACAGATTCCTTTTTGCGGTGAGGCGTTCGTGCGCGTAAACCCCCGGTTGACCGGGGAAAGCTGCGGCGGAATGTTCCGCCGGGCGCTCAGGAGATCGTCATGCCCCAGACCACTCTTGGCGGCACTGTCACCTGCAGGGGAATTTCCCTGCATTCCGGCCATGAAGTCAGCGTGGAGTTCCGTCCTGCTGCGGAAAATTCGGGTATTGTTTTTCATATTCATTCCGACGACGGCGTGCATCTGCTTTCGCCCCGTCCGGAAGCCGTGAGCACCACGGAACTGGCCACCACCATCAGCGACGGCAAGGTCAGCGTGGCCACCATCGAACACGTGCTCGCCGCCCTGAACGGTCTTGCCGTGGACAACGTGGAAGTTCACGTCTTCGGCGGCGAAGCTCCCATTCTCGACGGTTCGGCGATGGTGGTGGTGGATTCTCTGCTCAGCGTCGGCCTTCGTTCTCAGAACGCGCCCCGTCGCGTGGCGCGCGTGGCGCGCGAGTTCTCGCTGGAAAAGGACGGAAAATCCATTGTTGCGCGTCCCTTCGACGGCTTTTACGTGGACTACACCATCCGTTTCCCGCATCCGGCCATCGGGGAGGAGCACTTTGCGCTGAACGTCACGCCGGAATCCTTTGAAAAGGAAGTGGCTTCCGCCCGCACCTTCGGTTTCCTCAAGGAAGTGGAATACCTGCACAGCCGCGGCCTTGCGCGCGGCGGCTCGCTGCAGAACGTGGTCGTGGTGGGCGACGAAGGCGTCATCAACAAGGAGGGCCTGCGTTTTCCCGACGAATTCGTGCGTCACAAGATGCTGGATTTCATCGGCGACATGGCCATGCTCGGCACGCCGCTGCAGGGATCCTTTACGGTGTCCTGCTCCGGTCACGGTCACAACAACGCCTTCCTGCGTGAGCTCGTGCGCGGCGAGGGCCTGCTGGAATACGTGAATCTTTAGCCTGATGCCGGAAGACGCGTCGCGCGTCCTTCGGCGGCCTGAACAGGCGCGGTCTGCCGGAAGATTCGTCGGACGCCGCGCCGGAGAACCGGCGTTTTCTTTGCCGGAAGCGTAAAAAGAAGGGGGAGCGATGAGAGTCGCTCCCCCTTTTGTGTGCTTTTGCGGAATGTCTGAGAAAATGCTCCGGAACAAAAGAGACTGCGCAGCGCCTTCTTTAAACGCAGCGCTGCGGCCCGGTCGGCTGGCGAGGCTTCGGGGAAGGCGCACCGGCAGTCGGCCCGACGATCGCCCCGCGGAACGCGGAGCGCCTACGCCATGCTCCCTCCGACAGGAGAAATGCGGAGCGTCCTGCCCGCGCTGCGCCGAATCCTAAGCCCGGCCCTTGAGTTCCGCGTTCAGCAGATACAGACTCCGGGCATCGTCGCCGAAAAGATCGAACTTGGCGATGAGATCGCCGGTCTGCTTTTCTTCCTCGCCCTGTTCGGCAATGAACCATTCCAGAAACTGACAGGTGCGGAAATCGTCGGCGTCGCGTGCTTCGCGGTAAAGATCGTGAATGAGCGACGTGATGTACTGCTCGTGCCTGAGCGTGGCTTCCAGAGGCTCGCGGTTGTTCTGAAAGTCCGTGACCGGCCCGGCGATGGCGGCAAATTCCACGTCCACCCTGTTGTCCTGAAGATAGTTCAGAATTTTGATGGCGTGCCCCTGTTCTTCCTGCGACTGCCGGGCGAACCAGTGACTGAAGCCGTCCAGACTCCGGCCCTGATAGAATCCGGCAATGGCCAGATAAAAGTAGGCGGAGTAGAGTTCCTTGTTGATCTGATCCTTCAGCAGCGCTTCCACCTGTGCGTCCATGACGGTTCTCCTTGGTTGAAAGGCGGCGCGGAACTGCACCGTCTTATGACAAAGCGTAGTGTCTTTTCAGGGAGTTGTCATGACTGAGAGCCAAAAAACTCATGTCGCGGCGTCGTAGCGTGCAGGTAGAGCGAGGCGCGCCGAGGGCGGATCATGCGTTCGGCCGCAGAGGTCCGTAATACCACGAGGCCGTGGCTCCGCCGTCCGCCAGAAAATCCGCGCCCGTGATGAAGGAGCCCCGGTCGCTCAAAAGCAGTTCCGCCAGATTGGCTATTTCATCCGGCGTGCCGGGGCGTCCGGCAGGACAGCGGGCAAACATGTCCTTGTAGAAGGCTCCGCGCGGCCCGTTGAATTCGTCTATGGCAAGCGGCGTGACTATGATGCCGGGAGAGATGGAGTTGATGCGTGCTCCGCGTCTGCCCCAGGCGACGGCTTCCGCCATGACCCGCTTCACATTGCAGCGCTTGGCGAGCTGATAGGCGTGCAGGGTGTCGCGGATGTTTTCGGGACGCAGCACGTCAAGTTCGAGCAGTTTGTCCGCAGGCGTGAGGGCCAGCGCTTCATCGACGTCTGCGCCGAGCGCGGGCAGCCGATGCCCGGACTGGCTGGATATGGTGACCCCTGCGCCGCCAGGAGCAATGATTTTGCCCGTCTCTTCGAGCAGCATGGCCGTGCCGTACAGATCCACGGACAGAATGGTTTCTACGGATGCCTGACTCGGCGACACGCCGGCCGCGTTCACAAGCATGGTCACCGGGCCGAGATGCTGCGCCTTGTCGAGAAGTGCAAGTATGGAGTCGCGGGAGGCGAGATCCGCCGTCTCCGCCGTGGCGTTGAATCCTGCGTTCCGCATGACGCAGGCGGCCTCTTCGGCGTAATCCCGGTTCTTGTCGGCAATGACGATGGTTTTGCCGCTGCCTGTGCGTCTGGCTATGGCCAGACCTATCTGACCTGCTCCGACGAGTATCATGACGTTGTTCATGGAAGAGCTCCCTTTGACTGGATTGAAGTACGCCTACGGTATAGGCGCGCGGAGGCGAGAGGCATAGATTCGATACTGCCGCATTCTTGCCGGATTCTCTCTTTGCCGCGCTTCTGTATGCAGAAGCCCCTTGCGTCGTCGCCCTTTGACGCGTCGGCCGATAAGGCATACACCTGAACTTTATTTTCCTCGGAACGGAGTTCGCTTAACGTTTTTCGCGTCGCGGATTCCGGCGAACTTCCGTCGCGATACGGAAAGGCGCGGCCGAACAACGCCTCAACCAAGGGCAGGTGCGATATATGGCGCTTTTTA
This sequence comes from Mailhella sp., assembly GCF_057866825.1. Classification (NCBI taxonomy): domain Bacteria; kingdom Pseudomonadati; phylum Thermodesulfobacteriota; class Desulfovibrionia; order Desulfovibrionales; family Desulfovibrionaceae; genus Mailhella; species Mailhella sp. The sequence goes on along the minus strand of NZ_DBMAHT010000011.1, from coordinate 9,184 downwards.
CAGGACTTCCCGCATCAAAAAAACACGTGCTTCTTTTCATGGCCATGCTCAACTTCGGCTCCACCGTGGCCATGCAGGGCTGGACCATGCTGTACAACAACTTCGTGGTCAACTACGCCGGCCTCACGCCTGCGCAGAGCGGTCTTGTGCAGGGCCTGCGGGAACTGCCCGGCCTTCTGGGCGTCACGCTCATCTTTTTTCTGTTCTTCATCAAGGAACACCGGCTGGCGGCTCTTTCGGTCATGGCCGCGGGCCTCGGCACCATGCTCACCGGATTTTTCCCGTCCTTTGTGCCCATCATCTTCACCAGCATGCTCATGTCCTTCGGCTTCCACTACTTTGAAGCCCTGAACAACTCCCTGGCCATTCAGCACTTCGATCTTAAGCAGACGCCCATCGTCATGGGACGGCTGCGCGGTCTGGTGGCGGGCGGCAGTCTCATGATTTCCGTGTTCGTGTTTCTTTTTTCCGAAAAGCTGAGCTTTGTCTGGCTGTTCTTCGTGCCCGGAGCCGTGGGCCTCGTGCTCGGATTCTTCGGCCTCGTGCATCCGCTCACGGGCAGCCGTCCGCCGAAGCAGCGCAAGAGAATGCTGCCCCAGAAGCGCTACTGGCTCTTCTACGTGCTCAACCTGCTCATGGGCGGCCGCCGCATCGTGTTTTCCGTGTTCGCCGTGTTCCTCATGGTGGAGCAGTTCGGCTTTTCCGTGCGCAGCGTGTCGCTCATGTTCATGTTCAACTACGCCGTGAACTGGATGTTCAATCCCATGGTGGGCAAGATCATCAACCGTCTCGGCGAGCGGCGGCTCATGACCATTGAGTACATTTCGGCCTTCGTCATTTTCCTCGGCTACGCCTGCACGAAGAACGAATACCTCATCGTGCTGCTGTACGTGTTCGACAGCCTCACCTTCAACTTTTCCATTGCGGTGCGCACCTTCTTCCAGAAGATCGCCTTCCCCGAAGACGCCGCGCCCAACATGGCCATAGCCCAGACCATCAATCACATCCCCGCCGTGACCATTCCCGCCCTGGGCGGATGGATGTGGACGAGCTGGGGATACCAGTCGGTGTTTCTCTTCGGCGCCGGACTTACGGTGATGTCCCTGCTGCTCGCGCAGCTTGTGGACAGGGAAATCCGCATGAAAAACACACAGAGCAGAGGATAGCTATGAACAAGGAATTCTGGTCCATGGCGACGGGACGCACGCCCGCCGACTTCCGCATCGACAACGTGCGCATCGTGGACGTGTTCAGCGGAGAAATCCGGGAAGGCTCCGTGAGCGTGGGGCAGGGGCGCATACTCGGCTTCGGAGCGCTGGAGGCCCGCGAAGTGGTGGACGGCAGGGGAGCCTTCCTGCTGCCCGGCTTCATCGACGGTCACGTACACATTGAATCGTCCATGCTGTGCCCCGCACGCTTTGCGGAGCTCGTGCTGCCGTTCGGCACCACTACCGTGATGGCCGATCCGCATGAGATAGCCAACGTCAAGGGCATGGAGGGCATACGCTACATGCTGGAGGCTTCGCGCGAGCTGCCGCTCGACGTGCGCGTCATGCTGCCTTCGTGCGTGCCCGCGCTGCCCGTGGAGGACGCCGGAGCCGTGCTTCGCGCGGGCGACATTGCGCCCCTGCTTGCCGACGACAAGGTGGGCGGCCTTGCCGAAATGATGAACGTGCCCGGCCTCGTGGCCGGCGACGACGATGTTTTGGACAAGCTTGAGCGCACGCTGGCCGCGGGCAAGGTGATAGACGGGCATTCGCCCATGGTGTCGAAGGAAACGCTCGACGTGTGCGCGGCGCTCGGCGTGAGCACCGATCACGAATGCACCACCGTGGAGGAAATGGAGGAACGCATTGCGCGCGGCATGTACGTGCTGCTGCGCGAGGGCTCGGCCTCGCGCGATCTTCTGCATCTTCTGCCGGGGCTCACGCCTGCCAATCAGCGCCACTGCCTGTTCTGCACCGACGACAGACAGCCTTCCGACATCATCGAGCGCGGGCACATCGTCAACAACGTGCGCATGGCGGTGCGCTTCGGGCTGGATCCCGTGAGCGCGGTGCGCATGGCCACGCTCAACGCGGCCGAATGCTACGGCCTGCGCGACCGCGGCGGCATTGCCCCGGGGCGTCGCGCGGATCTCGTGCTGGTGGAGGATTTGAAGGATTTTCGCGTGATTTCCTGCTGGGCTGGCGGCGAGCTTGTGGCGCAAAACGGCAGCATGCTGCGTTCGCTGCCCATGCGCGACCCCGGCGATCTGTGCGCCAGCGTGTCCGTGGCTCCGCTGCCCGAGCGCCCGTTTTCCGTGCACGTGCCGTCGGGCCGGGCGCGGGTCATCGGTCTGCGTCCGCACTCCCTCATTACGGAGTGCCTGCTGCGTTCGGTGGAAACGGGCCCGGACGGCGAGGTGGAGCTCGCCCGCAATCCCGGGCTTCTCAAGATAGCCGTGCTGGAGCGTCATCACGCCACGGGCAAGATGGGCGTGGGCCTTCTCGACGGCCGCTACGGCCTCAGAAACGGCGCAATCGCCACCACCATTGCCCATGATTCGCACAACATCGTGGTGGCCGGCGACAGCGAAGCCGACATGCTGGCTGCCGTGCGGGAAGTGGAACGCCTGCAGGGCGGCATAGTCATGGTTTCGGAAGGGCGCGTGCTGGCGGAACTGCCGCTGCCCGTGGGCGGCCTCATGAGCGAGCGCCCGGCCGCGGAAGTGTCCGCAAGGCTGAACGAGCTGCTCGAACTGGCGTCGTCCCACTATCACATCTGGGAGGGCGCGGACGCCTTCATGACGCTCAGCTTCCTGGCGCTGCCGGTCATTCCCAGCATCAAGCTCACGGCCCGCGGCCTGTTCGACGTGGAGAGATTCGCGTTTGTGGACGTGGACGCCGCGCGCTAGGCAAGGTCATCGTTTTCGCGGGCCGGAGCTCCGCGAAGGGAAAAAGCCCGGGGATCCGCAGGGATCGCCGGGCTTTTTGTGTGATGGTGCGATGCGCGTTCGATGAGGCTTCGGAAGGCGGAGCCTTCGTGATTTGGTGAGCGGCGCTGCCGCCGCGCGAGCCAGGCTGTTTCTTGCAGAAAGGCTCTGCGGCCGCCGGGGACTACTTCAGCACAGGCATGGGGCCGAAGCAGGATTCGTAACGGGCCTGAAATTCTTCCGGCGTGAAGGAGTGCAGCTGGGTGCCGTACTGTTCCACGCAGAAGCTGGCCGTCACCGTGCCGAGTCTGGCCGAGAAGGCCATGCCCATGCCGCTGTGCAGGCCCTTGAGCAGACCGGCACGGTAGGCGTCGCCCGCGCCCGTAGGATCGGACACGTGCTCGACGGACACGGCGGGAATGTCGTAGGGGCGGGCATCCTTGTGCAGAATCACGGAGCCCTTGCCGCCGAAGGTCACGATGAGAAATTCCACGCGGTCGAGAAGGGCGTCGCGGCTGAGGCCCGTCATCTTTTCGATGCGGTCGATTTCATAGTCGTTGCCGATGAGCACATGCGCGCCGGTGAGGCCGGAGGCGAGCTGATCGCCGCCGAGCACCGTGATCTGCTGGCCGGGATCAAAAATGTAGGGAATGCCGTGTTCTCTGTAGAACGCGGGCAGGTTCACCATGTCGTCCACGTTGCCGGGCGCCACGAGGCCCCAGTCGCCCTGATGCACGACGGGCGTTTTTTCCGGAAACACGGCGGTCTTCATGGCCGAGGGCGAAAAGGCGTTGATCTGGTTGCTGCTTCTGTCGGTCATGATGTAGCAGCAGGCGGTGAAGTCGCCGTCGTCGACCTTCACGCCGGCGAGGTCTATGCCCATGTCGGCGAGGCGGCGACCGTAGTCGGCAAAGTCCTTGCCCACGGCGCCGTAGATCACGGAACGCTCGTTCAGCAGCGCCAGGGAATAGGCCACGTTGCCCGCCGTGCCGCCCATTTTTTCCTCAAGGCGGTCGATGGGAAAGGACACGTTCAGAAAGTGCAGCTTTTCGGGAAGAATATGATCTTCAAAGTGACCGGGAAAGGTCATGATGCGGTCAAAGGCGAGGGAACCGGAAATGTGGATCATGCAGGACTCCGTTGGATAGATTCACATGCCGCCGGGCATGGCTGTTTTCTTTTGGTTTTAACGACATGGCGGGGGCTTTGACAAGTATGCTCCGCACGGGGAAAAGAGGGCTTTCTTGCCCGTCGGGCGATATTGTGGCAGAAAGGGGGCATTGATTCCCGAGTCCGCGCCGCAGGGAGGCGGACGTTTTTTGCGCCGCGGCGCAGAAAGAACGCGCATGCCGCGCCGCATGCCGTTTCCCGCCCGGGACCGACGCCGGGAACAGTTCAGGCGCGGAGGATGTTCAATGAAAGCAATGGAAAAGACAAATCGCGCCATGGCCGTTCTGGCGCGCCTGAAAAAGCGCTATCCCGAGCCGGAAACCATGCTCGATCACAGAAATCCCTGGGAGCTGCTCGTGGCCACGGTGCTGGCCGCCCAGTGCACCGACGCCCGCGTGAACACCATTACGCCGGAGCTGTTCCGCCGCTGGCCCGATCCCGCGGCGCTGGCGCGCGCCCCGCAGGAAGAGCTCGAAGACGTGATACACGCGGCGGGCTTTTATCACAGCAAGGCGAAAAATCTCATCGGCGCGGCAAAGCGCGTCGTCGAGGCTTACGGCGGCGAAGTGCCGCACACCCTGGAAGAGCTCGTCACCCTGCCCGGCGTGGCGCGGAAAACCGCCAACGTGGTGCTCTGGGGCGGGTTCGGCATCAACGAGGGGCTTGCCGTGGACACGCACGTGAAGCGCCTGTCCTTCAGGCTCGGGCTCACGAAGAACACCGAGCCTGTGAAGATAGAGCAGGATCTCATCAAGATTTTTCCCCGCGAAGAGTGGGGAGACGTGAATCACCGGCTGGTCTGGTTCGGTCGCGACGTGTGCGACGCGCGCCGTCCTGCCTGCTCCGAGTGCGAACTTTACGATCTGTGCCCGCGCAAGGGCGTGAAAACGCCGCCCGAACCGCCCGTGCGGAAAAAATAACCGACATTAACCGCAAATAACGGACGCGGCCCTGCGCCCCGGTTCGTTCATCGAAGAAGGTTGTAGATCATGAACAAGCGTTATGCCTGCCTGGCCCTGGCGGCCTGTCTTTCTCTTGCCGCGGGGTGCGCCCCCCAGAACAGCCGCATGGTGGAGGCTCTGGACGGCGGGCAGTTTGTGGCCATGTCCCGGGCCATGCGTCCGGTGATGCTGAAGAAGAACATTGTGGATGACAAGGGCGACTGGTATTCGCCCATGTTTTCCTCCCGTCCCGCCGACGCGGGAAAGACGCTGGTGGACAGACTCTCCCCGGCGTTCCGCTTCCCGGGTTCGCATCTGGCCGTGGCGCCCACGTTCCGGGCCATGCTCACGCCGGACGCCAGGGTGAAGTATCAGGACAACAAGGCCGTCATTGAACAGGGCATGAACCGCGTGAGTCTGGAACTTGTGGCCGTGACCGACTGGAACAACGACGGCGTGGACGACTGGCTGGTGAATTGCCGCACCGGTTATACCGACACGCCGCAGCGCTTCCGGGAATACTATCTCGTCATCATCAATCTCACGACGCCCGTGCTCAAGCCCTACGTGCTCATGGTGCTCGACCACGTGTACAGCCGTGTGACCGTGCGCAACGACGCTTCCGGCGGCGAGCTCGTGGAGACCAATGTCATGGAATTTCTCCAGGGGCAGTCCACCATGACGGAAGCGGCGGACAGCCGTACCGTGCATCGCAAGCTGGAGGAGGGCTCCTCGCTCCGGCAGACGTCGCTGAGTCATTGACGGAAGCGGAGGCCGCATGCCCGATTCCTGCGTCGTATTTGCCCGAAAAGCGCGCCTCAGGGCCTTGTGGCGGCCTTTGCTGCTGCTTGCCGTCATGGCGGCCCTGGTCTGGTGGTTTGTTGACGCCGCCTCGGAACAGTACCGCTGGCAGTGGTATCGGGTGTGGCGCTATGTCGGCGTGTGGGAAGACGGATCGTTCACGCCGGGCGTGCTCACGCAGGCTCTCGGCGTGACGCTGGAACTGACGCTGGTCAGTCTGGCGCTGGCTCTCCTGTGGGGCGCCGCGCTGGCCGCCATGCGCCTTTCCGCTTCGCCCGCGGCGCGCACGCTTTCCGGCATGGCGCTCGGCGTTTTGCGCAACACGCCGCTGCTCATGCAGCTTTTCATGGTGTATTTCGTGGCGGCTCCGGCGCTCGGCATGGGGCCGTTTGCTGCCGCCGTGCTCTCCCTCGGGCTCTTCGAGGGCGCGTACATTGCGGAAATCTTCCGCGCCGGCGTCATGGGCGTGCCCCGCGGTCAGTGGGAAGCCGCCCTGAGCCTCGGCATGCCCGTGGGCATGGCGGCAAGGCTGGTCGTGATTCCGCAGGCCGTCAGGCAGGGGCTGCCGGCGCTGGCCGGACAACTTGTTTCGCTCATCAAAGATACTTCCCTGGTGAGCGCCATTGCCGTGGCTGATCTGACCATGCGCACCCGCGTGGTCATTACCGACACCTTTCTGAGCTTTGAACTCTGGCTGCTTGCTGCGGCCGTCTATCTCGTTCTCACCTCGCTGGTCAGCATTCCTGCCCGGCTTCTGGAACGAAAGGAGCACTCATGAAACATCTGTTCACCGCCTTTCTGCTGGCTCTCGGTCTGTCGTTCTGTCTGCCTTCCTCGGGCAGTGCGGCTCCTCGCGATTCCGTCATTGAAAAGGTCGTGCAGCGCGGCACGCTGCGCGTGGGCTTTTCCTCGTTCGTGCCGTGGGCCATGCAGGACAAGGAAGGCAAGTACATCGGCTTTGAAATCGACGTGGCCGAGCGTCTGGCTTCCGATCTCGGGGTCAAGTTGCAGCTTGTGCCCACCAGCTGGGACGGCATCATTCCTGCGCTGCTTTCCGGCAAGTTCGACGTCATCATCGGCAGCATGAGCATCACGCCCCAGCGCCTTCTGTCCGTGAACTTCTCCATTCCCTACGATCACGCCTACGTGGACCTCACCCTCAACAAGGAAAAGTCCGGCGACATCAACCGGCTTGAGGACCTGAACCGGGAAGGCGTCATTATTGCCGTGCGCACCGGCACTACGGCGGCCGCGGCTGCAACGAAGCTGTTCCCGAAGGCGACGCTGCGCATGTTCAACGACGAAGCTCCGGCGGTGGAGGAAGTGCTTTCCGGCCGTGCCCACGCCTTTGTTTCCAGCGCACCGCTGCCTGCCATGGAAACGCTGAAGCACGGCGACACGCTGGTGCAGAAGTTTGAAACGGGCCTTGCCATGCAGCCCGTGGCCTTTGCCGTGCCCAAGGGCGATTTCGACACCCTCAACGTGTTCGACGGCTGGATCCGCCTTGTGGAAGAGGAAGGCTGGCTGCAGGAACGCCGCGATTACTGGTTCAAGTCCGACGCATGGCAGAGCAGGCTCAACTGAACCGCATTCCCGGGCATTGCGGGGCCCGCCGCTGGCGTGAGCTGAACTCGTGGGACGCCGTGCTTGTGCTTGCCGCCGTTTTTCTGGCAGCGGCGTTCTGCTGGCGTTCCGCGAGCGTGACGCAGCACGACTGGAACTGGAGCGCGCTGTGGCCGTATCTTGTGTCGCGCGACGCTTCCGGCGCGTGGCAGGCTGGCATGCTGCTCAAGGGGCTTTTCGGCACGCTCCGGCTGGGCTTCTGGTCGCTGATCGTCGCGCTTGTCTCCGGCGGCCTTGTGGGAGCTCTTTCCGCCAGGCAGCGGGGCTTTGCGGCCTGGCCCGCCGCGCTCTACATTACCGTGCTCCGCAACACGCCGCCGCTGGTGCTGCTGTTTCTGGTGTACTTTTTTGCCGGCTCCTTTTTTACGGAACCCTTTCTGCGCGTGGAAGACGCCGTGGCTTCGCTGCCCGCATGGGCGCAGCAGACCTGCGCCGTCCTGTTCGCCCCGGCGGGACAGATGGACCGCATGGCGGCGGCCGTGCTCACGCTGGGGCTGTATTCGGGCGCGTACGTGGCGGAAATAGTGCGCGGCGCGCTGGAGGCCGTGGACGAAACGCAGTGGGACGCCTCGGCCTCGCTCGGCATGAACGCGTGGCAGCAGCTGCGCTGGGTCATTGCGCCGCAGGCCTTCCGCATCATGGCTCCGCCGCTCACGGGGCAATGCATCTCCGTGTTCAAGGAAACGGCGCTGGCGTCGGCCATTTCCCTGCCCGAACTCACGTTTCAGAGCCTTGAGGTCATGGCCGTTTCCCGCATGACCTTTGAACTCTGGATCGTCACCGCAGCCCTGTACCTTGGCGTGTCCTGCTTTTGGGCATGGCTCGGCCGCCGCATGGAACGACGGGGATTCCGACGCCGAGGCTCTTCTGCCAGATGGGGCTAGACGCCGCTCCTGGCAGCTCGTAGCCTTCCCTTTCCCATCCATCTTTGAAAAAAAACGTCCGGACGGAATCGCCCGGACGCTTTTTTTGGTTAAAAGAAAACCCCCAGCTAGGCTGGGGGTTCCCGAAAACTTATAGTTATGCGTAAGTGATAAACACTCCTTTTGATTTGCTAAGAAAGAGGTGCGGTCTGGCAACTGCGCCCATAAGCAAATCAAAAGGAGGTCAAAATGGTGACACAAAGAAGTTAGCGTATACGCAAGATAAAGGAAAGAGCAGCCTGATGATATATGAGCAGTTCGGTGAGCTGAAGTCCAAATATCGTAATCGGGAGTTCTGGTGCCGTGGTTACTATGTCGACACGGTGGGTAAGAATAAGGCAAAGATAGCTGAGTACATCAGGCATCAACTGGCCGAGGATAAGCTCGGAGAACAGCTGAGCATCCCCTACGCCGAAAGCCCGTTTACGGGCCGCCGGTAACAGAAATGCAGATGTCAGATCGTTCATGCGCCTGTTAGGGCGCGGCTGGTAAGAAAGCCTTACAGGCGCACAAGAGGAACCACCGGCTACGCCGGTGGGGCCCCATTTAGACTTTCGATATCTGCGGAAGCAAAAGCGGCCCGCATTTTTTAGTCTTTCGACACGAAAACTGAGGCAGCCGAAACAGAACGCCGCCCATGCTGCAGGCATCTCTGCCTTTTTGCTTCCATTGCCCTCACCCCGGACTTGCCGCCCGAGCTCCCCTCCAAACAGTCACCGCCGAGCACTCTCATCGCCGTTCAAGTCCTGACTGACACAACTCTCCGTTGCCCTGATAAAAGTTTTAGGAAAGAGGATGGGGGTGCGGGGGAA